>DATAFJ010000245.1:0-14994 GCA_036257535.1 Vicinamibacterales bacterium
GAAGGTGCGAGCGCGCAAGATCATCCGCGAACTGCGGAGTCTGGGCTACCGCGTCCACCTTCTCCAGGCTCCATCGAGCAGCCCGGCATGAGCGGGAGTGATTTTCGACCCTGATTTTCGACCCTGGCTCATCCGCGCGGCGTAGCAAACCAACGCTCATCTCGAGAACACCGTGCCGTGCGGAACCGGCTTGCCCGAAAAACCGTGCGGCCAGTTCTTGCCGGTCAGATCGATCCCCGGACGTGTGCTGTCGCGATCGCGAAAGCGATCATCGATGGTCAGAGCACCGCTGGCGGGATCGAAGTTGATGACGAAGAGCCGGTTGCTCTTTGTGTAACCGGCTGAATTCAGGACGACCCGCCGGCCTGAAGAATCGATCGCCAGCCAGTGCGGCTCCTCGTCGTCGCCGAACGTCACTCGCGACACTTCGCGTGGATGCTCCGGATCGGCAATATCCAGCGCGACCAGCGCGTGCGTTTGCACCACGGTCTGCAGCCAGTAGTGGCTGGTCAAGACGGGCACACCGCAATCCTTTCCCGGAAAGCCGTGGACGAAGTTCGCACTCGGTTCCTCCCGATCCAGGCCGCGGAGCAGATACAGGCCGCAGTTGAACGTGTGAACGTAGACGCTCTGGCCATCCGGCAGCAGCTTTGGCTCGCCGGTGAAGTAATGCTCGTCGCCCCGCGGACCAGGCGGGAGCGCGACGCTCTTCAGTAGTGAGAGATCGGAGAGGCGCCAGAACTGCACCCATTGCGACGTCGCCTCCTTGTGGCCATTGTCCATGTCGGTAGTGGTCAGCACCGCACGATCGATCGCGGGGATTGGCAAGACACTGTAGGGATATAAACGCGAGTCGCTGATTGCCGGGTCATGCGCCGACCGGCTGCGAATGACGGTGCCGCGTTCGTCCATCTCGACGAGACCACCGGTGTGCGCCTCCTCGGCCTGAGTGGCGGCTGCAATTGCCGCGGCGCCATGCGCGTGTGGGGGCTGCACGACAGGCGCGCCGGTCCTGGCAGCGTACTGAAACGTCGTCAGCAGGTTGCCATTCGGCAGACGGATGAAGGTGTGAGGATGGCTGAAGCCGGCCAGTTCGCCGAACGACGTAATCACCTCCGGACGCGTGGGCTGCGTGAGATCGAATAGCCAGGTGCGACCGGCGCGAAACCCGTTCGCCAAGAGGTGTCCATTCGCCGGCATCTCGAGCTCGGTGTGATGGGGATGCGTCCCGGCCGTGCCGGTTGGAATCGACGCCACGATCGAGCCATAGCGAGGAGAACTCGGCGCGGCATCGATCACCGCCAGGAAATCGCTGGCCTTGCCGTCTGCGTCTCCCGCCCAGAGAAACAGATACGAGGGAGCCGTTTGATTGCGGCGGCTACACGAAGCGTTCGAGAGAATTGCCGCCATGAGCGAGACAGCAATGACGGCGAATGTCCTTGGAGATCGGTTCATGAGAATGGGGCATCAAGTGCGGCTGCAGCCATACTCTATCGCCACCAGTGGTGATGTCCCGATTCGCACCTGGCGCCCCGGCCGGTGCGTATCTGAATAGACCCCCGGTGTGATTAGCCCGCCATCGAAGTCTGAGAACTGCACGCGTCTCGCCGACGGTCAGCTGCTTAAGAAGTATAGATGAGCTGGCTGGGTATTAGGGACGATTTCCGCACTACCAGCAGCGCCTCGACGACGTGGACGTGCACCGCTACCAGTTCGGCGCCGGCGTGCTGAGCGGCCAAACGCTCGGCCAGTTACACGCTCACCTCAACGGGCTCGGCTACCTGCTTCCGGAGGAACACATCCGGAGCGCCGTCGCGGCGGTGTTCCGGCACAACTTCCGTTCCGACCTTTCGCATCATGAGAACTTGCAGCGCGCCTACGCGCTCGGCGACGAGGGCGGGCTCGTCACCGCCTCCTGGCCGAAGGGCGGCCGGCCGCGCATCCCGTTCATCTACAGCGACGAGGTGTGGACCGGGATCGAGTACCAGGTGGCGGCCCACCTGATCTTCGAGGGCTTCGTCGAGGAGCGGCTCACGGTCGTCCGCGCCGCACGGGCCCGCCACACCGGGGAGTTCCGCAGCCCGTGGGACGACATCGAGGCCGGCCACTACGCCCGGTCCCTAGCGGCGTGGGGTCTGCTGATCGCCGCGAGCGGGGTCCAGTACGACGGGATCGCCCGAACGCTGTCGTTCGACCCGATCGCCGACGGCACCTATTTCTTCTCGACCGGGACGGCGTGGGTGTCGCGACGATCGCGGGCGATGACGTGACGCTCGACGTCCGCGGCGGCCGCCTCGACCTTGCGTCCCTCTCCCTCCGAGGTCGGCGCCTCCCGTCGGTCGGCGTATGACGAAGCCGCGGCGGGAGATTCGCGGGAGCATCATCTGGAGATGGTGATGTCGCGTCTTGTCATCATCGGTGCGGTACTGCTCGCGATGGTGTCGACCGCCGCGACGAGAGCCGCCCGAAGTTCGGTGGTGCATACGCGGGGCTCGCCGAGCGTCGCCCGCAGTTGATCAATGACTGGGTGTTGTGATTCATGAAGGCGACCGGACATCGATCGAACCGGGCGGCTTCTACGACGACATCGACGCGCTTTATTGAACGACTTGCTTTCGTGAGGTCGCGATGAGGTTGCAGAAGTTCTAGAGTGAAATCACCCTGCGCTGCAAATTTTTGAAAACACAGGTCAAATCTCGTGGCTGGGAGGCAGGGATTCGGTCCTGCTGGCGACGCGCGAAGCGCGTTGCCGCTTGACCCCGCAAGACGTGCCGAGCAGCCTAGCCGAAGCTCGCCGATAGGCGAGCGAAGGCTGGCTGGGAGGCAGGGATTCGAACCCCGATAACGTGGTCCAGAGCCACGTGTCCTACCGTTGAACGACCTCCCACCAGGAACCTCCAATTATAGTCGGTCGACATCGATCAAAGCGACTCTTGAACGACCGTTACGGAGTCGGGATGACGTTCGCATGCCGGGCGAACAGCCGCCACGTCCCCTGCTCCTTCTTCCAGATGTTCGTGAAGCGGCGCTTCGTCCCACGGCCAGATACGAGGCCGGCGGCCGGCGCGTCGCTGAGCGGCGTCAGCGTCTCGAGCCCCATGATGAACACGAATGGCCCGTCGGAGCGGATGAACTCGATCTGGCGCTCGAAGCTCGCGAAGTTGATGACGCCCGAACGCACGAACGTATCGAGGACGGCCCGTCTCCCGACTACGACCTGGTTGTTCGGGGCGTTGACGGTGAGCTCTTCGGACCAGAGCCGTTCGAGCTCAGGGACGTCACGTTTCAGGGCGGCGAGCCGTTCCTGGTCGTCGAGCGCGCGTACGAGCTCCTCGTCCTCGTTGCGAGTCTGTGTCACGGCCACCGTTCCCAGCGGCAAACCGACCACCAGAAGAAGTGCTAAGGTAATTCCCACGTCTCTCCCCCTCGGCAAGATTCAACGATGACATGATCGGCGAGACCCTCGGACCATATCGCATCGTCGCAAAACTGGGCGCCGGCGGCATGGGTGAGGTGTATCGCGCCCGCGACACGAGGCTCAACCGCGACGTCGCGATCAAGGTACTCCCGGAACTGTTTGCCGGCGATCCCGAACGTCTCGCGCGGTTCACCCGCGAGGCGCAGACGCTCGCCGCTCTCAATCACCCCAACATCGCGCAGATCTACGGCGTCGAGGAGTCTTCCTCCGTGCGCGCGATCGTGATGGAGCTGGCCGACGGTGAAGATCTCTCCGCTCGGATTACCCGAGGACCTGTTCGGCTGGCCGAGGCACTGCCCCTCGCGCGGCAGATTGCTGACGCGCTCGAAGTCGCGCACGAGCAGGGCATCATCCACCGGGACCTTAAACCGGGCAACGTGAAGGTGACGGCCGACGGGCGGATAAAGGTTCTCGACTTCGGCCTCGCAAAGCTCGCGCCCGACTCCTCCGCACCGCCCGGCGGTAGCGACACCCTCAACGCACCCACGATAACCACGCCCGCGACCCTGGTGGGAACGATTCTCGGCACGGCGGCATACATGGCGCCCGAACAGGCGCGCGGGAGAGTCGCCGACAAGCGTGCCGACATCTGGGCGTTCGGCGTGATTCTGTACGAGATGCTGACGGGGCGGCGCACGTTCGCCGGCACCTCGACAACCGACGTCCTCGCGGCGGTCATCAAAGACAATCCGGACTGGACGGCGCTGCCGGCGGATCTGCCTCTTCCGATCAGGCGCCTGCTCGCGCGCTGCCTGACGAAAGATCCGAAGCAGCGGCTGCGCGACATCGGTGACGCCCGTTTCGAGCTCGATCAGGCGGCCGCCACCCCCACCGAGCAGACGGATCAGCATGGGAGACGACGCGTTCCACTCTGGGCAGCTGGCGCCGCCGTGCTCGCGACCGGCCTGATCGGCGCCGGGGTGACAACGGCGCTGCGGCCGCGACCGCCCGCGCACGGCGCGCCCCGACGTGCCGCGATTCAGATGAGCGGTCTGGGCGACAGCAGGGCATTTGCGTACTCGGCGGCCGTCTCCGGAGACGGATCCCTGCTCGCCACCGTCACGCCCGGGCGAGCCGCGGGCGGCCCGATCTACGCACGTCGGCTCGACACGCTTGCCTCTCACCCGATCGAGGGAACGACCGGTGCGCTGTGTCCGTTCCTTTCGCGCGACGGCAGCATCGTCGGGTTCGAGCGTGAAGGAGAGATCTTCAGCGTTCCGGTCGCCGGAGGTCCCGTCGTCCGGGCCAGGGGGTCGGCGCATCTTCCGATGGGATGCCCCGCGTGGATGCCGGACGGGCGCATCGTGTTCACGAATCCTGCTGGCGGGCTCGTGGTCATGAACGCCGACGGTGCCTCTACACGAACGCTGACGACGCCGGAGCGAGGCGAACGCCACATGTCGCCCCATCCATTGCCTGACGGTCGCGCCGTTCTGTTCACGACCGTGGGCGCGGACCCGAACGACGCACGAATCGCTGTTGTATCGCTCGCCGATGGAACTGTGCGAACGCTGATCAATGGTGGGGCGACCGCCCAGTATGCCGACGGATTCGTCGTGTATGCGCGGCCTGATGGCCGGTTGATGGCCGTCCCCCTGGACCCGGAGCGCGTCGAGATCTCAGGCGCTGCCCAGGCGCTGCCGGATCAGGTCAATCGCACCAGATTCGGTGTGGGGTTTTTCTCGGTGGCGGCGGGCTTGATCGTGTACTTGCCTCCAGCAATGACGCAGCTGGTCGAGGTCGATCGCGCCGGCAGGATCGAAACGCTCGAGACCGACGCGCTCTGGCATCATCCGAGGTACTCGCCGGACGGCGCGCGCATAGCCGTCGATGTGACCGACGCGGGAGGGGCGCGCGACATCTGGATCTACGATCGGACGGCCAGGACGCTCTCGCGCGTGACGAGAATCGGGGATGCGCACGATCCCTCGTGGCTTCCCGACGGCCGGTCGATCTCGTTCTTCAGCCTTACGTCCGGCCCGTCCCCGCTGCTGGTCGTTCCAGCGGATGGCGCATCCGAGCCGGTACCCTTGCCCGTCCGTGGCGGCTTTCCCGCGGCGGACCTCGTGAATCCCGGCGGATGGACGCCAGACGGTTCGGCTTATGTGGGCGGCGTCGAGACCAGCGGAGCGCCGGGTGACCTCTGGCTTCTGCCTCGGAGCAGCGGGGCACCTGTGAAGATCGTCGGCTCGCCCGCCGACGAAGTCGCGCCGTCAATCAGTCCGGACGGGAAGTGGCTTGCGTACCAGAGCGACGAGACCGGCCGGGGCGAGATTTACGTTCGCGCGCTCGACGGGCGCGGCGGTCGCGTTCAGGTATCCAATGCCGGAGGCACCGAGCCGGTATGGGATCGAAAGGGGACCGTCCTCTATTACGTGGAATCGGAAGGGTTCCGCAGACGGCTCATGGCGGCTTCCCTGCGCACCTCACCGACGCTGTCAACCCTAGGGCGCTCCGTCCTGTTTGCCGACCTGCGCTTCGAGGAGGCCGACAACCATCCGAATTACGACCTCCATCCAGACGGCTCCCGTTTCGTGATTCCGGCGCTCGAAGCGCCGTCCGGCCTGCTCGCGGTGTTCGACTGGGCGGCGTCGTTTTCGGCGGATCGGAACCGCTGATCGTCACCTGATTCCGGTCGTCTTTGCCGATCAGAACTTGATGATGATCCGATGGTAGTACATCCACCAGATGACAACGAACACCATGATGAGGTTGACGAAAGCAAACAGCAGGGACGCATTGATCGGACTGGCGACGTTGAGCAGGAGGTCGAAGATCGAGGTGCCCAGAACGTGCATCTTCAACGGCAGCGCTCCCAGCCGTGACACGACGTACGCCGCGATCGCGTTCAGACCCAGGACCTCAAACGGCCGGAACCAACGGGCTGCCTGCACATCCTGCACCGCCCAGTAGCACACGCCGAAGGCGATGGACGAAAGGCCAGCCATGAGGAAAACGTAGGAAGGTGACCAAAGAATCTTGGAGATCGGGATCGCGCGCGAGAGAAGCTCCCCGGCGGACACGAGAGCCACACCTGAAATCAAGAGACCGGGCGTTCGCGCACCCTCCGAAAGCCCGAGAAGTAATCGGCCGGCCAGGATACCGAACAGCACGGATGCCGTGGACGACAGGACGCTCAGGATCCCGTCGGGATCGCTCTGGCCGGGTGTCCAACCGGAATGGCCGGCCAGCACGGCTCCATCCAAGTACCTGGCGAAATTGCAGTCCATCGTCCACGACCCCGGGCCGCAGCCCGGGACGGGATACCAGAGCATAAGGGCGAGGGATGCCGCAAGAATCCCGAGAAGGCCGAGCACCTGCCCACGCCACGTCGTCCAGAGGAAGATGATGTAAGCGATGAGGTAGGCGGCAGCGATCTTCTGCAGCGTGCCCGTCACTTTCCACGTAGCCAGGTCAAAGCGCGGGAAGCCATCCAAGAAGAGCCCGCAGGCAAGAAGCAGCGCGCTGCGCCGCACGGCGTGCGCCGCGAGCCGGCCACGAGTATCGCCTCGCTCGAGGCGCCGCGCCGATGAAAGGGTTATCGCCACGCCGACGATCCACAGGAACGAAGGAAATATGGTGTCGGCGAACGTCCAGCCAATCCACTCGGCGTGCGAGAGGGGGCTGTACGGGTGTTCAACGGGGCCTGGATTGTTGACCAGGATCATCGCCGCGATGCAGAGGCCCCGGAAGACGTCGAGGGCCCTGAGGCGGGAGGCGCCCTGAGAACCTGTCTGCACCTGTTACATCCGTCGATCACCACGAGCGCCGGATGACTCGCCAGATCGGCCGGCGTGGCTGCGTGAGATTGTAGCCGGGTCCTGGCCATTCCGATCAGCTGGCTGAGAGTCGCATTTCAGTCCTCCCCGGCTCGCCGTCCTGGCCATTCCATGCCCGCCATGTGCAGGCGCATACCGGTGCAGCGCTCGCCCGGACACTCCAAGTGAACAACCACGCCCCAGGGATCGCCGTCGAGTGCATAGCTTGCCGCATCTATCCGCACGAGTCGCCCGCTCGGTCCAGGCGGCGGCGAGGTCAGCCACATCGCACGATCGCGGCGTTCGAGGTTGACGACGAAGGGTCCGACGTCGAAGCGCCCGACATGTGCCGGCGACGGCTCTCCCTCGATCGCGCGTGGAGTGTCGACGCCGAGCCAGGTGGCCGCAATGGCCTGCTCGACTGCATCGGCTCCGACCCCTCCAACACTGGTCAGTACGATGACGACCAGATCGCGCTCGGGGTACCACCCGACCATGCCGGCATGGCCTGCCATTGCGCCGTGATGGCCGATCTTGCGAAACGACGCGAGCGGCCGGAGCGAGAGGCCGTGGCCATAGAGGATCTGCGAACCGTCGGGCAGCCTCTGCGGCGAGGTGTAGCCTTGCCACGACGGCCCACGCGCGAACGCTCCGCCAGCCAACGCCACGAACCAGCGGGCGAGGTCGCGCGCACTTCCGCAGAGCCCGCCGTCGCCGCGTGCGGTCTCGTAGTTTTCCGGCGCCCTGGGTTGCAGGCGTCCGTCGCGCAGCACGTGGCCCGGCATCTCGTCGGCATCGCCGCGGCAGTGGCGCATCGAGTCCATGCCAAGCCGCGCGAAGAATTCGCGCGTCAGAAAAGCGTCGTAGGACACGCCCGTCAGGCGTTCGATGATGCGCGCGGCCGCTTGATAAGCCGTGTTGCTGTAGCTGAAGCGCGACCCTGGTTCGAACTGCAGCGCCTGACGCGCCATGACGGACGCGAGATCGATCGCGCGAGCCGTCGGATCGTCGACCAGCCGCGCCGCCTCATGGACGAACCAGAAATCGGGGACGCCAGACGTATGGCCGAGCAGCTGGTGCACCCGCACGCCGGCCCACTGCGGCGGCCAGTCTGGAAGGTAGCGGGCGACTGGTGCCTCGAGATCGAGATCGCCACGTTCGGCGAGCCGATGCAGGCCCGCCGCGGTAAACATCTTCGAGATCGATCCCAGTGGATAGACGAGATCCTGCGGATTGCGCTCGAGCGGCGTCCGGTGGCCAAGGCTCAGCCGCATGCGGCCGCGCTCGACGACGAGCACCGACGTCGCCGGCCAGGCTCGACGCTCGAGCGTCGCGCGCGCCTCGCGTTCGATGTCGCGATCGGCCGTCGCGCAACCCGCGATGAGGCTCATCGCGATCGCCGCGACCGCGCGCCTATTCAGCGCGCGGCTCCATCTGGCTGCCATCGGCCATCTCGAGCCAGTCCAGCTCTTCCTCAATCTGGTGAAAGGCGTCGTCGCCGATCTCGTGGTTGGCACGCATGGCGAGCGCTGTCTCGCGCGCGGCCCGAACGGCGGTGCGATGTATCTCGGTGTGCGGGGATTGCACGACGTCGGCCCGCGCCCGGTCGGCAGCGAGGTGCGCGATCAACTCCTGCCGCACGGCCTCCGCGATCGGCGAATCATCCCGCGCGATGCTCGCGAGCGCGGCACTGAGCGCGCGCTCCCGCGCCACGTCGACCTCGTGACCGACCGGGTCGTCGTCCTGCACGTCCAGCGCGACCATGAGCGGCTTGAGCGTCAGCCCATGGATGACCAGCGTACCGACGACGACCGAGAACGCGGTGAACACGATGACGTCGCGGAACGGAAACGACGGCGGCAGCGCGAGCGCCGCGGCCAGCGAGAGAATGCCGCGCATGCCGGCCCACGAAATGACAAGGCCGCTGCCGACGGTCGGCCGCAGCATCGGGCGAGGTGGACGGAATCCGAACCGCCGATCCCGCCACCTGATCACGGCGTTGAATGACATATGCCAAACGACCCGGACGACGATGACCGTGAGGAGGATGGCGCCCGCGAGCAGGAAGTACCGGCTCCGATCCGAAGCCTCCAGGCTGCCGAGAATCGGCCGGATCTGGAGGCCGATGAAAATGAACGCCAGTATGTTCAGCGCGAAGATGACCGTTTCCCATACCGCGTAGGACGGTATTCGTATTCGCGCCGGCGTCCGCTCCGGGGCGGATCTCGCCACGGTTATCGCGAAGCACACCATGGTCAGGACGGCTGAAAGCCCGATGCGCTCCGCGAACATCCAGACGCCGAACGTGCCGGTGAACTGAAGAATGATGGCGGTTGGCACGTGCTGCACGCGGTCGAAAACGCGGAGGAAGATCCATCCGATCGCCGGACCGGCGACGAGGCTGCCAGCCACCGCAAAAAGGAACGCCGGCGCAACAGCCCCGAGGGCGAAGCCGTTGGCCGCGACGGCTCCCACCGCGAGCCGATAGATCAGCAGGGCGCTCGCATCGTTCAGCAGGCTCTCGCCTTCCAGAATCGTGAGGATCCGCTGCGGAGGGCGCATCGGGCGGAGCACCGCGGTCGCTGCTGCCGCATCGGGTGGAGCGACGACGGCGCCGAGCACGATCGCGGGCGCCCAGGACATCTCCGGCATCAGCGTGCGCGCGACGACGGCGACAGCGACGGTCGTCAGGCCGACCGCGAAGACGACCAGGCTCACAAGCGGTGCCCAGTTGTCCTTGAGATCTCTCGGCGACGCGTCGTACGCCGCATCGAGCAGGATGGGAGCGATGAAGAGCGCGAGGGCGAGCTCGGGAGGTATCGTGAGCGACGGCGCTCCCGGAACGAACGCGAGAACGGCGCCGCCCAGCGCGAGGAACACCGGATACGGTGCGCCCACACGCCGGGCGGCCGATGCCAGGAGAACGGCCGCGAGGAACAGGCCGAGGAGCGCTTCGAGCTCCAGCATGCCGCAATGATGGTGCTACTGGCTGCTGGTCGAAGCCGGCGTCAGCCGGAGCAGCTCGCCATTCTTGTCGTCCGTGATCACGAGCAGAGCCCCGTCGGGCATCTGAAGGACGTCGCGGATCCGGCGCTGCATGTCGATGCGCTCCTCGGCGGTGACCTTTGCGCCATCCATGGTCAGGCGGATCAGGGCTTTCGACGAGAGGCCGCCGACCAGGAGGCTGCCGCGCCAGGGGAAGAGAGTACCGTCGTAGAACAACGCACCCGACGGTGAGATGACAGGCGTCCAGGTTCGGACCGCCGCCTTGAACTCGGGCCGCGTCTGATGGTCGGGGATTGGCGACTTGTCGTAGTTGTCGCCGTCGCTGACGACGGGCCAGCCGTAGTTGGCGCCGCGTTCGATGAGATTCAGCTCGTCGCCGCCGAGCGGTCCCATCTCGACGACCCACAGCTGACCGGTGGCGGGCTGGACGGCCGCGGCGAGCATGTTGCGATGGCCGAGACTCCAGATGTCTTCGCGCGCCCCTGTCTTTCCGACGAACGGGTTGTCTTTCGGGATCGTCCCGTCACGATTGATGCGAACGACCTTGCCGAGGTTCGAATCGAGCGCCTGCGCCGGATCGAAGCGCATCCGGTCGCCGGACGTGATGAACAGGGTTCCGTCGCGTCCGAAGACGAGCCGGTGCCCGAAATGGCCGCGCGCGACAGTTTTTGGCTCCTGCCTCCAGATGACCTGCGTGTCGGTGAGCCGGTTGCCGTCGAGCTTCGCGCGCATGACGGCCCCGCCCATGAGGCGGTTGTCTGTGAGATCCAGAAAATCACCGAATCGCCTATCGGCGGTGTTCGGCTGAGCGGACGGCTGCGGCGCGGCTTCGGAGTACGAGAGGTAGATGTGCCCGTTCTGCGCGAACTCGGGGTCGACCGCGACGTCCAGCAAGCCGCCCTGTTCGCCTTGTTTCGGACTGTACGCGGTGGCAGGCACGTTCTCGACCGGCTGCGACAGCTGGCCGTTCGCGAAAATGCGAAGCCGTCCCGGTTTTTCGGTTACTAGCAGGCGCCCATCCGGAAGGAGCGCTATTCCCCAAGGAAACTCGAGGGTAGCGAGCCGCTCGATGCGGACGTTCTTGGCGACGCTCGGCGTGGTTTCGCCCGGCCGATTCTGCGCGACGGCGAGCGCAGGCAGCGTCGCCGCGATGGCGGCCGCCCTGATCGCGACATGCATGGCAATCCTCCTCAGTTCTGGCCGTGCAAGAAGTGCACCTTGTCGAATGCCTGTAAACGGCTCCGCCACACAGCCGCCTCGTCGGATCGGCGGTTCGCTGTGTAGAACGAAACGAGTCGACCGAGCGCGGCACGCACCCGCGGCGGAGGAGTCGGCGGCAGATCTTTCATGCTTTCATAGCCGGCCAGCAGCAGCTTTTCGCCCTCCGCGGAGTTTCCCTGTGCGCCGAGGATGCTCCCGAGCGTGCTCTGAATTTCTCCTTTGAACCAGGCATACCGTGCCTGCGGATATCGCTCGATGCTGTCCATCGCCTCGCGCAGGTACGGAATCGCCTCGTTGCCGCGCCGCTGGCCGATCAGTGCATGGCTGAGCGCGATGAGCGCGTTCGGGACCCCCCGATCCGTCGGCGCCTGCCGGTACATCGCCAGGGCCTGGCGCGCCGTTGATTCGGCGGCGCGAGCCTGGCGCAGGCTGTTCAGCTCGTGCGCGAGGCTCGACGTCGAAATCCGCACGCCGCGGTACGTGGGACCGTACGTCTTCGGGATGTTGTCAGCTGCAATGCGCAGGAACGGCTCGGCCTCGGCGTACTTCCCTTGCTTCCAGAGCACCCAGCCCACACTGTGCTGCAGACGCGCGGTGTTCAGGTTCAATTCGCCGTATCCCTTGCGCGCGCGCGCGAGCGCGTCCCGAAAAAGCGCCTCGGCCTGCGCAAGCTTCCCTTGGTCCTCGAGGAGGGTGGCGAGCGTGTCCATGGCAATCGGAATCTCTGGATGCTGATCCCCGAATATCTTTCGGCGAATCGCGAGCGCTTCTCTCGCGAGCGGCTCCGCCGCATCGGGCCTGCCGCGTTCGCGAAGCAGCACCGCCAGGTTGAGCAGCTTCGTCGGGATCTCCGGGTGGTCGTTGCCGAGCGCCTTGCGGTCGATACGCAGGGCCTCCCGGTACATCCTCTCGGCCTCGTCCAGGTCTCCTTTTCTCTGAATCACGAAGGCGAGATTGTTGAGGCCGACGGCGAGCCGAACGTCGTCGGGCGGGAGGACCTTGCGCTTTATTGCAAGCGCTTCACGCATCAGCGCCTCGGCCTCGTCGCCGTCGCCGAGCATCACCCCGAGATCGTCGAGGCTGCTCGCGACGTCCGCGTGCATCGGGCCGAGCGTCTCACGCCGCAGCCTCAGGGCCTCCCGAGCAACCGGTATCGCATCGGCGCGTTTTCCCGCCTGATACAGCACTTCCACGAGACGTGCATGGGTGTCGGCACGCACGAGCGGACTCGCGCTCGTCTTCGATTCGAGATCGATCGCGGTCCGGAGGTGGCGCTCCGCCGGTTCGTAAAATCCGAGACTGCCGTAAGTCGACCCGATCACGTTGCGGACGGCGATTTCGACCTCGGGTTGCTTCGCCATCGAGCCGGCGTCGATCTTCGCGGCCGCCTCGTCGAGCGCTTCGCGCACCGACACGTCGCGCCCCTGCGCCTGGGCGGGATCGACGGATCCGAGCATCTCGGTCAGGAATGCCGTGACCGCCTCGGCCTTCCTCTTCTCGACATCCGCGTCGCGTGCCCGCGCCTCGGCGGTGCGCTCCGCCCTTCGCGCACGTACGGCCTGCAGCGAGGTTGCGATGACACCGATCACGAGCATGAGAAACGTGGCCAGCACGCCCGCGACGATCGCCTTGTGCCGGCGCGCGAACTTCTGGACCTGGTACGCCGCGCTCGGCGGTCGCGCCGCGATCGGCTCGTCCCGCAGGAAGCGCCGGATGTCGTCCGCGAGATCCGCGGCAGAGCTGTAGCGGCGCTCCTTCTCCTTTTCGAGCGCCTTCGCCACGATCGTCTCGACGTCGGCCGGTACGGCCGCATGGGTCGCGGATCGCAGGCGCGTCGGCTCCGCGTCCTGGATGATCCGTGCGGCCTCCGCGAACGACTTTCGATCCAGCTCGTAGGGCGGCCGTTCGGCGACGACCTCATAGAGGATCACGCCGAGGGCGTAGACGTCGGACCTGGTGTCGAGCGCGGCGACATCGCCGGAGATCTGTTCCGGGCTCATGTAGCTGAGCGTGCCGAGCACTTCGCCGGTCACGGTCTGCATGCCCGTCATCTGTCCGTCGTGCGCGCGCGCGATCCCGAAGTCGAGGATTTTCGGCTCGCCCGTGTCGGTGACCAGGATGTTGGCCGGCTTCAGGTCGCGGTGAATGATCCCGCGGTGGTGCGCGTGCTGGACGGCGTCGGCGATCGCGGCGACCAGCTCGAGCCTTTCGCGCAGGCCCGGCTTTTTCGTGCGGATGTACTCGTCGAGCCGCTTCCCCCGCACGAGCTCCATCGCGAAGTACGGCTGAGGGCCGTACTCCGTCTGTTCGACGCCGGCCTGGTAGATCTGCGCGATGCCTGGATGGTGCAGACGGCCGAGGAGCTCGTACTCGAGCTCGAACCGGCGCAGCACGGCAGCGGGCACCATGCCGGGCCGCACGATCTTCAGCGCGACGCGCCGCTGCGGCCGCTCCTGTTCAGCCTCATAGACGATGCCCATCGCCCCTTCACCGATGGGACCGATGATTCTGAATGGACCGATCTGTTTCATTACGTTCGGGCTGGTCTGTCGACTTCGCGCGAAACAGGCTCCCGTCCAGCTGCGACCGCCAGACACACGCCGCTGATGCCGAGCGCTTCGAACACGCCCATCCACTCGGCGCGTCCGACCCTGAAGACGAGCGGCACATGGACGAGGAACACCCACGAGAACACCATGAGTGCCGCGAGCGGTGCGATCCGTGGGCGCGCGGCCGGTATCCAGAATCCCAGACCAGCCCCGATGAGCAGTACGCCCGAGACGTAGGTCCAGAAGAGCGCACCCGGGATGAACGGCGGAATCAGCGTCGCGACGAACGTCGTGAACATGAAGTGCTGGATGCCGCCCAGAAGGAAGAAGGCCCCCGCGGCGTATGGAGCGCACACGCGAAGCGCGCGCAGAACTGGGCCGGCTTGCCCGCCGTGCGACGCCGCCACTCCGATGCAGCCGGCGGCCAGCGTCGCCGCCTTGAGCACGTTCGTCCAGTGACCGCTCCAGGCCGGGCCCGCTACGGCGACCGGCAGGTGCCGCCACATCGACCATCCGAAGATCAATGCCGCGCTTGCGAGCGCCGCGGGACGGATAAAGCGCTTCGACAGGAGAGCCGCGCCACTGACAAGAAACAGCGCACCGGTAGCGCACGCGACCACGAAGCGGACGGATGGATCGCCCGGCCACGGCGCGACACGCGCCACGATGTAGCGGCCGAACAGGATGTTCTCGAGGCCGAAGCCGAGAAGGGCGGCCGCGAGGAGGATTCTCCCCGCGGCCACTCCGTTACTTGACAGCAACAATCACGAAGTCTACCGGTTTTCCTGTGGCGTTCTTCGATTCGTGCCCGACGCCCCGCCCGATGAACTGCGCATCGCCGCGGGCCCATTTCGTCTTCGCCGGCTTGCCGTCGATCGACAGCGACATCTCCGCGTCGCTGAGCGCGATGACCACCTGATCGTAGTCGTGCTTCGTGCCGGCCGGCTCCTGGAACGTCGGACTCGCCGTCGTCCGATAGGCC
>DATAFJ010000249.1:0-10273 GCA_036257535.1 Vicinamibacterales bacterium
GGTGATCCAACGGTCAAACCCTCCGCGGGTGGGACACCCGCTCTCCGAAGGACGAGATTTCGTCGAACTTTCGATGGATTCTATCGGGACCGTTGCGGAATGCGCAAGTCGGCACCCGCAGAGCTCGGCTCGATTCACGGCATAATGCGCGCGGCGACTACGCCATGCCCCAGGCCGGACGCCATCGCTTCGCGACGACGCACTGGAGCCTCGTCATCCGCGCGGGCGGATCGTCCTCGCCCGGCGCGTCCAAGGCGTTGGCGGAACTCTGCGAGACGTACTGGTACCCGGCCTATGCGTTCGTGCGCCGCACCGGCCACTCGACGGAAGAAGCCGCGGATCTCACCCAGGCGTTCTTTACGCAGGTTCTCGAGAAGCACTACTTGAAGGACGCGAAGCCCGAACGCGGCCGGTTCCGTTCCTTTCTCCTCGCCTCGCTGCGCCACTTTCTGTCGAACGAGCGCGACTGGCACCAGGCCGTAAAACGCGGCGGCAAGGTCCCCCACGTGCCGTTCGAGCTGGATAACGGTGAGCGGATGTACCAGCTCGAACCGGCGAACGACATGACGCCCGAGCGCATCTACGAGCGCCGGTGGACGCTGACCGTGCTCGACAAAGCCATGGCGCGCGTTTCTGCGAAGTACGAGGCCACGGGGCGGCGCGAGCTTTTCCAGCGGCTTCAGCCCACGCTCGCGGGGGACGAGTCGGCGCCCTATCGCGACCTCGCGGAGGCGCTTGGCGTCAGCGAAGGGTCGCTCCGCGTCGTCGCGCATCGGATGAGAAAGGAGTTCGCCGCCGCGCTCCGAGGGGTGATCGCCGAAACCGTGGAGCACCCCGAGGAGATTGAGGACGAACTCCGATACCTGCTGAAAGTCGTGTCTCAGTAGTCGAACCGGAGTTTCGCGACGACCCCGGTATGGTCCGACGGCCAGAGACCTGACGCCGTTCGATCGTCCTCGCCCGCGCCGGTGCGGCGCGCCGCCGCCTCGCCCGGCGCGGTGCTGCTGAAAATCACGTCGACGCGTTTGAACAGCTGCGACTCGGGGTTCAGCAAATCGGTCGCCTGACAGCACGTGAATCCGGGCGCGGGCCGTGGCCTCAACGTCCAGACATCGATATACCCAACCTTCTTCAGTTGCCGGTAAGGCGGCACAATCTTCTCGCCGTTTATCAGCACGGATCTGTCTTCCGGCGCGGAGTTGATGTCGCCGACGATCACAACCGGCCGATCCGCGACGCCGGCCTGAGCCTGGAGCGTCGCAATGAGCTCCGTGGCCTGGGCCGCCTGAACGACGAGCGCCAGCTCTGGAACCTCGAGATGCGTGTTGACGAACCGCAGGTCCTGGCCGTCCACGCGCGCATCGATCGCGGCGAAGCCGCGCTCGATATTGATTGGTCCGAGCGGTGACGGCAGTGAAACAAACGCGCGGTAGTTGCAACCGTCGAGTGACGCTCGGCACCCGTCAAAGTGAACCGGTGAAGTCTCCACATCGGCTCGCGCGAGCACCACGTCACGATCGGTCGCGCGCACGAGTCCCATTGGAGTCGGGATACCGACGTCCAGGTTGCGGACCTGGGCCGCCACTTCGTATTCGACTCCGCGCGCCGCCAGCGCGTCGAGCAGATCGTCGAGTTGATCGCGGAAGGGAGGGGCGGCGGTGGCGCCGTTCAGGGTGATACGAAACACCTCCTGGAGGCCGACCAGATGCGGCTTCCGGGAGGCGATCTCATCGGCGAGCGCGGCGGCGCGCTCCGGGAAGTTGCTCGCTCCGATTTGCGTCAAGATCGTCTGCACCGCCTGCGCGAACTCCGCTGGCGTCGTGGCCGTGACGAGCGGCCCGAGATCGCCCCCGATATAGAGGTTTCTGGTCATTACAGAGATCACCCGCGGGTGAGAGGCGGCGGGCGCCGCCGCGCCTCCCCCCAGGCACGCCATCGCCACCAACAGGATCGCTACGCGCTTCATAGCTTCCCCTCCTTACCTTCCAGATGAAGGAAAGGGGTGGAGATGTTTCAGACGGGCCAGGCAGGGCGCGCAGAATGCAGCTGAGATATACTCCGGAGCCTGCCCCCCCTCAATCCTCTGATGCGCGGCCTGAGCGGGCCGCTCGCCGGGATCTTGCTGGTCGCCGGAGCGTTCCTCTGCTATTTCGCGCTGCTCGTCTACTGCGATGTCGTGCGGCCCGTCAATCCAGGATTCGAGGCGGATCCCTCCGAGGCGGGATTCGTCGTCGTGACCACGGTCAGGCCCGGCAGTCCGTCCGCACTGGCCGGCCTGGCCGTCGGCGACCGTCTGATCGCCATCAACGGCGTCACGATCGTCGACAGCGATTCTTGGGGCGCGCTCGGCGCGAGCTACGAGATGGGTGTCTCGATGCCCGTCGTAGTCGAGCGCGCCGGAGCGAGCATCCACCTCCAGATGCTTCTCCCGCCGGAGCCGATGGTCTACTGGCGAACCCGGGTCGGCGGGACGCTACTGGCCATCCGCGCGGCGCAGCTGATCACCGCGCTGGCAGGGCTGCTCATCGCGGTCCGCCGGCCACGGGATCCGGTTGCCCTTACGGCTTCCTGGTTTCTCCTGACGTGCGCGGTGTTCGTCATCGCGCTGCCGTTACGAGTGGTCATGGTCTGGCGGGAACTGCCGATCCCGATCCGCGAACTGTTCTGGCTTCCGTATGCAAGCGGCCTCGCGATCGGTCCGATTCTGCTGACGTTCGTCACGCTCTTTCCGGCCAGAGTGCCCTACGCGGCCCACATCCAGACGGCGACATGGGCCGTGGCTGGGATCGCGCTCGCCTCACCGCTGTACAACGCGATGCACCTTCTTTACCGGGGAACCGAGTTACGGTCGATCGGACCGCGAAGCCTCCTGCTGTTCACCGTCGTGTGGGCCTCGCTCGTTGCCGCGGTCGTCGTCAGCGTGTGGAACTATCGCCGGATCACCGACCTGAACGAGCGTCGGCGGCTGCGGGCCGTGGTTGCAGGCATCGTCGTCGCCGTGCTGCCCGGCTTCTCGGCCGTAGCCTACTACTGGCTCCCGAAGCACACGAACCAGGCCCAGTCGATTTTCGAATCACCGGCGCTGGGGATCGTCGCCGTCGCGCTGTTGGCGGCGCCGCTGTCGATCACGTACGCGGTTCTCCGGCATCGTCTCTTTGACGTCACCTTCATCATCCGGAAGTGGGTTCGCTACCTGCTCGCCCGGTCGCTTATCCGGTCGCTGCTGCCTGCCCTCGCGGTCTGGCTTGCCGTGGACTTCCTTTCCCACCGGCACGAGACGATCAGCGCGGTGCTGCAGCGGCATCGCACGATGTACATCGTCGCCGCGTTGGCCGCCGGCGCCATCCTGATATGGAACCGCCGGTGGCTCGATGCGATCGACCGGCGCTTTTTCCGCGAGCGCCACCTGGCGAACGTCGTCCTGCGGGAGGTGGCCGAACAAGTCCGCCGCGCCGGCAGCCTCGATCACGTAGCGCCCAGGGTCGTCGCGACGATCGAATCGGTCATGCATCCCGAGTTCGCGGCGCTGCTCGTGCGCGGTCCGGGTCGCGACGTCTTCAAGGCCATCGCATCCGCGCCCGCCGCCAGCGCGCCCGACGACCTGGGTGCCGACAGCAAGCTCGCCGCGCTCGTCCGGGTGCTGGAGGCGCCGCTCGACACCTCCGAGGATGGCGACACGCTGCTGCGGCGGCGGCTTCCGCCGGCGGACCTCGATTACGTCCGCCGCGCCCGTATCGAGACGTTGATTCCCGTGATTACCCACGACGACCAGTTTCACGCGCTCCTGGCGCTGGGCCCGAAGCGGTCCGAAGAGCCGTACGCACAGGAGGACTACGACGTCCTGGTGGCCATTGCCGAGAACCTGGCGCTGCTCGTGGCTCGGTCCGCGCCCCGCCGTGAGGCACCGACGCTCGAGGAGTGCCCGGCCTGCGGCGCCTGCTTCGACGGCGGCTCGGGGGTGTGCGCCAGCGACGGGCGGCCGCTCGCTCCGCGCGCCCTGCCTCGGACGCTCGCGGACCGCTACCGGCTCGACCGGCGGCTGGCGGCCGGCGGCATGGGGACGGTCTATGAGGCGCTCGACACGGCGCTCGAGAGGCGCGTGGCCGCGAAGGTGATTCGCGAGAACCTCATCAGCGACGAGCGGACGATCGACCGGTTCGTCGAAGAAGCCAAGTCGGCGGCCAGACTTCGCGAGCACCGGCATGTCGTCACCGTCTACGACTTCGGCGTCATCGACGGCCGCCAGCCCTTCCTCATCATGGAGCTGCTGGTCGGGCGTACGCTCCGACAGATCCTCGAGGAGTCCGGCGCCATGAGAACGGCCGCCATGCTCTCAATCTTTCAGGGCGTGTGTTCGGCGGTCTCGGCCGCTCACGGCCGCGGTCTCATCCATCGCGACCTCAAGCCCGAGAACATCTTCCTGGCCGACGACGAAGCAGGCGCCGTGCCGAAGGTGCTCGATTTTGGAATCGCCAAACCGGTGTCGGTCGCGGCGAGCGTGACCCGCCGCCAGACAGATCATGGTGTGCTCGTCGGAACCCTCGAGTATATGTCTCCCGAGCAGCTGCGCGGCGAGCCTTCCAACCGCTCCTGGGATCTCTGGAGTCTCGCCGTGATCGCGCTCGAGATGCTGACGGGTAAACTTCCCGGTTCTCCGTCGCTTCCCGGCGTCGTCACCTGGGACCCCGCCGAGCCGCTGAGGGAATCGCGTCCGCGCTCGGCCCAGGTGCTGAGCCGCGCCCTCTCCATCGATCACGCCCGGCGTCCGGCCGATGCACGGGCGCTGTTTGGAGAGCTCGAGCTCGCACTGCGGGCCGACGGAGAGCCGCATGACCGAGAGTCGAGTTCGCATGGACACATGCAGGTGCTGCGGCGCTGAAGTCATCCGCGAAGATCCCGCCGGGTCGGTCTGTCCGGCCTGCCTTCTACGGCTGGCTGTGGAGACGGGCGGCGCTGACGCGCCGCTATCGGAGTCCGAGACACCGCGGCTGCTTGGGCCGATCGGGCGCGGCCCTCACGGCACCGTCCATCTTGGCTACCGGGCTCACGACGAACCGCGGTTCGTCACGATCAAACTGATCGAAGAGCGGATTGACGTCGATCGCTTCTCGGAGCGCATACGGGCTGTGGCGGATCGGCTGCGCTCGGCGACGCCCGCGGCGATCCCGGTGTTCCTCGAGCCTGGCGTCACGGCGGGCGGGCAGGCCTACGTGCTCTCGGCATTCGTGACCGGTGCTCCCGTTGCGCACTACGGCGCATTCCGTCGCGGCGACCCGGACGCGGCGCTCCGCACGGCCATCCAGGTGTGCACTCTCGTCGCGAATCTGCACAGGGCCGGCATCGTCCACGGCTCGATCAAATCCTCGAACGTCATCGTCTCCGATTCGCGCGAAGGTCCCGTGGCGGTCCTGCTCGACACGGGGGTCGGGCCTGCCATCGAGGCGGCTCGAATCGGGCGAGACGACGAGTTGATTCCAGACGTCCGCCGTGACGTCCTGGGTTTGGAGATGCTGGTCATCGAGCTGCTCGATCGGGCGGGCGTTCAAGGTTCAGGGCTGCTCGAGGGCGGATGCGCGTCCGCCGCAGATCTGGCCGAACGACTGGCGACCCTCCGAGCCAGCCGAATCACTTACCCAGGAGAGGCGCTCACGTAACGAACAGGCTCTCGTTGCTTCAGTAGTCAGTGAAGAAGCAGGAGGGCCGTCGTGAGCCGCACCGGAATCGTCCCGCTCTTGGTTCTCGTCTTGACGTGCTCGGGCTGCTCGCTCAGAACCTTCGCGATCAACAAGGTGGGCGATGCGCTGGCGTCAGGCGATTCGGTGTACGAGTCGGACGACGACATCGAGCTGGTCGGCCAGGCGTTGCCGTTCGCGCTGAAGCTGACTGAGAGCCTGCTGGCGCAGTCGCCCGATCATCCGGGCCTGCTGCTGACGGCGTGCCGGGGGTTCGTCCTGTATTCGTACGCGTACGTGCAGAGCGAGGCGGAGCTCGAACAGGAACGGGACCTGGATCGCGCCCGCGCGATGCGAGCGCGTGCCCGCCGCCTTTACCTGCGCGGGCTCCGCTACGGTTTCCATGCGCTGGAGCTCTCGTATCCGGGGATCGAGCAGAAGCTCCTCGCCGACCCGCATGGCGCGGTCGCGGCGATCGGCGCAAAGAACAAAGGGCGAGACGTGCCGCTGCTGTACTGGACGTCCGCGGCGCTGGGCCTGGCGATTTCCGTCTCGCGAGACGACGCGGCGCTGCTCGCGCGGCTGCCGGAAGTCGAGGCGCTGCTCGATCGCGCGCTGGCGCTCGACGAGAGCTGGGACGCGGGCGCGCTCCACGAGTTCAAGGTCATCTTCGCCGGCGCGAGCATCGACCCGGCCCCGGACTCAGGCGTCATCGAGAGGCACTACCGGAGAGCGCTCGAGTTGTCGCAGGGGCGCAGCGCGGGCCTCTATGTCGCCTACGCCGAAGCGGTCGCGCTTCCCGCGCAGAACAAGGGCGCGTTCCGCAGCCTGATTCAGCAGGCGCTCGCCGTCGATCCCGACCGGCAGCCCGACGATCGGCTCGCGACGCTGATCACGCAGCGCCGGGCCCGGTGGCTGCTCGGGCGGATTGACGAGCTGTTTCTCGCGGACGACTCGACGGCACGCAAGGAAGGAGGCTTCCAATGAGGCTGCGACGCGTCGCGCCGGCGCTGGTTGGCGGGTTCATCGTCGTGTGGGGAACTGTCGCGCCCGGCGCCCAGACGAACGATCCGATCCGGATCCGGATTGGAACGGTCGTGCCGAAGAACTCCGCATGGCACGACACACTGGAATACTTCCGGCAGGAGTGGCTACGCACGCTGGGGCCCGGCTTCGACATCAGGCTGATCTCCGGCGGGCAGCTCGGCGACGAGGACGCGATGCTTCTCAAGGTGCGAACCGGGCAGATCGAAGCCGTCGGGTTGTCATCGATCGGATTGTCCCGCATCGATCGCAGCGTGTCGTGTCTGCAGATTCCGCTCATGTTCGATTCGTGGGAGGAGCTGGATCGGGTGCGCGATCGCCTCGCGCCGCAGATCGAACGGCGAATCGAGGTGAGAGGCTACAAGGTGCTCAACTGGGTCGACGGCGGCTGGGTTTATGCGTTCTCGAAACAGCCGGCCGCCACGCCTTCGGAGCTGCGGAAGCTCAAGCTGTTCACGTCCGCCGGCGATGCGGAGACCGAACGGCTCTATAAGGGGTTCGGCTTCAACGTCGTCCCGCTGCCGATTACCGACGCGCTGACGTCGCTGCAGACCGGCGCCATCGAGGCAATCCCGACCGTCCCGCTGTTCGCCCAGATCCAGGGTCTCTACAAGCGAGCGCCGCACATGACCGACGTACGCTGGACGCCGCTCATCGGAGGGACGGTCATCGACGTGAAAGTCTGGGAACGCATCCCTGCCGAGAAGCGACCCGCGCTGATCGACGCGGCCCACAAGGCAGGCGACAAGCTGCGCGCCAACATCCGCAGGCTGGATCCCGTCTCGATCCAGGAAATGCAGAAGCGCGGCCTGAACGTCGTGACGCTGGACGTTGCGGCGCGCGCAAGCTGGCAGCGCCAGGCCGAACAGGCGTGGCCGCGGCTTCGCGGCGAGTACTGCCCGGCCGACCTTTTCGACGCCGTTCGCGCATTGCGTGAGGAGCTTCGGGGGCAGCGGACGGCACCCGCACGGCCCACCGGCCGCTAGCGACGTGGCGATCACCCAGTCGACCACCATCGCAGTCGCGGGTAGCACGCTCGATGACGAGCCCGGCACGGCCCGCGCGTTCTGGCTGGCGACCGAGAACCGACTGTCGGTCGCCATCCTGGCTGCGATGACGCTGCTTCCTCTCGCGGAGCTGACGGGTCGCACATGGTTCGGGCGGGGCATCCCCGGCGCGTTCGTCGTGACACAGCAGCTCACGCTGTGGATCGCGCTCGCCGGCGCTGCGCTTGCCGCGCGATCCGAGCGGCTGCTGGCGCTCTCCACTCCCTTGCTGATGCCGGAGCGCTGGCGCGCTCGCGTGCGCATCCTCACGTCCGCAGTCGGCGCCGGCATAGCCGCCAGCCTGGTCGTCGCCAGCCTCGATCTGGTCCGCATCGAGCGCGCGGCAGGTGAGACCGCCGCGTGGGGCATTCCCGAATGGCTGGTTCTGGCGATCCTGCCGGTCGGGTTTGCCGCGATCGGCGCTCGGCTCGTTTGGCGTGCAGCGACCGACGCGCGCGGCCGCGGACTTGCGGCCCTCGGCCTGCTGCTTCCGGTGCTGTTTGCCAGCGCGCCCGGTCTGAAAGAGACCGGTGTCGTTCCGATCGCCGCACTGGCGCTCGTCATCGTCACTGGCCTGGGGATGCCAATCTTTGCGGCGATCGGTGGCGCCGCGCTTTTGATGTATTGGGCGGACGGGACGCCTATCAACGCGGTCCCGGTCGAGACCTACCGCTTGACGACGTCGGAGCTGCTGCCGGCGATTCCGCTCTTCGCGCTGAGCGGCTACATCCTGGCGGAAGGGGGAGCGAGCGCGCGTCTGACCCGGCTCCTGACGGCGCTCTTCGGCTGGCTGCCGGGCGGGCTGGCAATCGTCGTCACGGGCGTGCTCGCGTTCTTCACGCCACTGACCGGGGCATCGGGCGTCACGATCGTCTCGATGGGCGGGCTCCTTGGGCCGGTGCTGGTTCAGGCGCGGTATTCGGAGCGGTCGGCGCTGGGCCTCGTCACCGTCGCCGGATCGATCGGTCTTCTGTTCTTTCCCAGCCTGCCGGTGTTCCTGTACGGGTTCTACACGAACCAGCCGTTCGAGCGGCTCTTCATCGGCGGGCTGCTGCCGGGAATCCTGCTCGTCGCCGTCGTGGCCGGCTACGCCGCCGTCCAGGGATGGCGCGGCGGGACGCCGCGCACTCCCTTTCGCGCGCGCGAGGCAGCCGCCGCAATCTGGCTGGCCAAATGGGATCTCGCTTTCCCGATCGTCCTCCTCGGCTCGATTGCGGGCGGATGGGCCAGCGGTTTGCTCGAAGCCGCCGCTCTCAGCGTCGCGTATGCGGCGCTCATCGAGTGCCTGATTCATCAAAAATTGCGCGCCGCGCGCGATCTTCCACGGCTTGCCGTGGAATGCGCGACGCTTGTGGGCGGGTTCCTGATTATCCTGAGCGTCGCGCTGGCTTTCACCAATTACCTGATCCTCGCCGATCTGCCGACGCGGGCCGTGGACTGGGTGCAGTTTCACATCACGTCGCGCGCGGTGTTTCTCCTCGCGCTCAACCTGCTGCTCCTGGTGGCGGGCGCGCTGATGGACATCTACTCGGCAACCGTCGTCGTCGTGCCGCTCGTCGCGCCGATGGCGGCGGCGTACGGCATCGACCCGGTTCACCTCTGCATCATCTTTCTCGCCAACATGGAGCTCGGGTACCTGACGCCGCCCATGGGTGAGAACCTCTTTCTCTCGGCTTATCGCTTCAATCGGCCGCTGGCCGAGGTCTATCGATCGACGCTGCCTTACACCGTGATGATCGCGATCGCCGTGCTGCTGATTAGCTTCATGCCCGACCTGACGTTGTGGCTCGTGCGCTGGTACGACGCCCGGTTCCCGTCGTGAGCGCTTGGAGGTGCGACATGAGATTTCGGAGGAGCGAGGAGGAGCACGGCCGCCTTTGAACAGACCGCCTGCTATAACTCTGTTTCCGGCGCCGAATTGCGCCGGCCTGGAGGTCACGATTGGGTCTTGAGCGGATCGCGCGAACGTTTATCCTCCCTCTCGTAATGGCTCTGATGACCGCCTGCGGCGAGTCACCTGCCGGGCCCTCTCAAGTGACCGAGGGCGTCGTCATCTTTGCGGATCCACGGTTCCGGGGGCCATCCATGAGCCTGTCGGCCGACGTCGCGGATTTGGACGACCTAACGGGCGGCTGTCTGAACGGTTCCAACGTCAACTTCGACGACTGTATCTCTTCGATCCGAATCCCGGCGGGATGGAGCGTTACGTTTTACGAGGATCCGCGCTTTCGAGGCCAGTCCGTGACCATCACGTCAGACGTCGCGGATCTGGAAGATACTCCCGGACCGTGCGACGGTGATTTCGACGACTGCATCTCGTCGATTCGGGTGTCGCCGCCGTAAGGGCCGATGACCGACTGGGATGCAAGCGAGTACCACCGGCTGTCGGAGCCGCAGCTCGCATGGGGCCGCGACGTGCTCGCGCGCATCACGCTGCGTGGAGATGAGACCGCGGCCGATGTCGGGTGTGGAACCGGCCGGCTGACTGCCGAACTCGCGGAGCGGCTGCCG
>DATAFJ010000267.1:0-8247 GCA_036257535.1 Vicinamibacterales bacterium
ATCGTCTGCACGTCGTTCCGATTGTGCTGCCTCCGCTCCGGGAGCGCCGGGAGGACATTCTCCTCCTCGCCGATCATTTCCTGCGCCGCTCGTTCCGCGAACGGGGTCTCGAGCTGCGTCCGCTCTCGGCGCTCGCACGGCACGCGTTTCTGAACCACGACTGGCCAGGCAACGTGCGCGAGCTGGAGAACGCGTGCGAGCGAATTGCGCAGACATGCCGGTGCGGAGAGGTGAAGTTCGGCTGCCTGCCGGCGAGCATCCTCCTCCACGCCGGGCCGCGTGGCGACACGCCGCTCGTCATCACATCCACCCCGGTCTCCCACGAGGCGATCTCGCTCGACGATCGGCTGCAGGAGGTGGAATCGCGGCTGATTACGTGGGCGCTCAACGCGAGCCACGGCAACAAGTCGCGCGCGGCCGAACTGCTGCACGTGAAGCGGTCGACCCTGGGCGACCGCATCCGCAAGCTCGGTCTCTGCCACCTGGAACAGATCAACTGAACCTACGCGTTACGACGGCCACCTGACCGACGGCTTTCCGGCGCCCGCCGGAAGTTCGAGGTTCGGCCGATGCCGAAAACCCGCAGCATCTCGCGAGAAATCAGGGACTTACCAGCTTTCTACCAGGTACGCCCGTTGCCTCCTCCGCACAACCAATGGCTCCGCCGCGCGATGGGTCGGCGTGGAGCCTGGGGGAGGTCAGCATGAGTCGATTCAGGCCACACGCGAGCCCCGCCGGCTGGCTGGCGGGCGCCGTGGCGATCTGGCTCGTGGCTGTCGCGAGCGCGTCCGGCACCAGCGCCGCATCGACGGATGCGCCGCCCGTCAAGGCGCCACCCGCGGCCGTCCAGTCCGGCAACGGGACACCCGCGTCGCCCGATCAGTACGCCGGCGAGGATATGTGTCTCACTTGCCACGAAGATCAGAAGAAGGGCTATCAAGGGAGCGCGCACGCGCGCGCGACCGATCCACGCTCGCCGGCCGCGACGCAGGGCTGCGAGTCCTGCCACGGACCGGGGAAAGCACATGCCGAGTCGGGCGGCGACAAGACGAAGATTAGGAAGATCAGCGCGCTGTCGCCTCGCGAGCAGAGCGACGGCTGCATCACGTGCCATAACAGAGGGGAGCACGCCGAGTGGCAGGGGAGCCCGCACGACGCGCGCAACGTGTCGTGTCTGAGCTGTCACAGCGTGCACGCGCCGAAGTCGGAGAAGGCACAGCTCACCAAGACGACGCAAACCGAGACCTGCGTGCAGTGCCACAAACAGGAAGTCAACAAGCTGCGCCGATCCGCGCACATGCCGGTGCGCGAAGGCAAGATGGAGTGTTCGTCCTGCCACAACGCCCACGGATCGACCAACGTCCGGATGCTCCGCGAAGGCAACTCGGTGAACGAGAGCTGCGTCAGCTGTCACGCCGAGAAGCGCGGGCCGTTTCTGTACGAGCACGCGGTCGGACGGGAGAACTGCACGACCTGCCACGATCCGCATGGCTCGAGCAACGAGCGGATGCTGGTTGCGAAGCAACCGATGCTGTGCCAGCGCTGCCACGTGCACAGCCGCCACCCGGCGACCGTCTACGACGCGACGCAGGTTCTGACGGCGAAGTCGAATCGCGCCGTCAGCCGCAGCTGTGTGAACTGCCACGTGTCGATCCACGGCTCGAACCACCCGTCGGGCAAGGTATTCACTCGCTGAGGCTCGAGGAGAATGGAGATGCGCACAAGAATCATCGTCATGATGGGAGCGCTTCTGCTGGTCTTCGCGGGCCTCGCGCAGGCACAGCCGACGACGCTCATGCCGCCGCTCGACCCGGAGATCGGACAGATCGACTTCGGCGCGCGGCTGACCGACACATCGGGCGATCCCGCCCGATATCAGCGCTTCCGTGACCTGCGGGACGGCGCGACGCTCAACCTGTTCAGGTTTGAGCGGGAGCGGCCCACCTGGCTGTTCTCGGCGTCCGCCTTCGATGTCGGGTATCGCGATCAGCGGTATACCGCCGGGTTCGAGCGCTTCGGCAACCTGAAGGCGTCATTCGAGTGGGACCAGATCCCCACCTTCTACAGCATCGATACCCGCGTGCTGCACACCAATACCGGCGGCGGGGTGTTCCTGGTGGAAGACGCCGTCCAGCAGAGCATCCAGGGGCAGAGGATGACGCTGTCGCAGGCCGTCAGCGGACTGCCGACCTTCGACCTGCGGAACCAGCGGGACATCGCGGCGTTCGACCTCCTCTACAACGTGAGTCGCGCGGTCGATCTGAAGGTCAATCTTCAATCGACAAAGCGCGACGGGGCGATGATGTACAACGGCATGCTGTCGAGCCCGGGGTCGGGCTACGTGTACGAGCTGCCGGCGCCGCTCGACGATCGCACGACGGACCTCAGCATGAACGTCGAATGGGCAGGCGGCAACTGGGGGCTCGTCGGCATCGGGTACGACGGGTCCTGGTTCAACAACGACATCCCCAGCATCCGTTGGGACAACACCGTGCGGTTCACCGACGCCGTCGGCAGCCCCTCACAGGGACAGATGGCATGGTGGCCGTCGAACATGGCGCACACGGTCAACGCGAAGGGGTCCGTCAAGCTGCCGGCCCGAAGCCGCGCGAGCGCGATGATCTCGTTCGGCACGTGGACACAGGATGCAGATCTGCTCCCATCCACCGTGAACACGGCGCTGCTCGCGCCGGTCGTGGAGCGTGCAACCGCCCAGACCGAGGCGCAGATCATGACCATGAACTACGCCTTCACCTCGAGGCCGAGCAAGTTCCTGTGGCTCGATACCCGCTATCGGTACTACGACTACGACAATCAGACGCGGCACTTCGCGATCTCGAACATGGTGTATTCGGATCAATCGCTCGGCGCGGCCGTCGAGAACGAGCCCGGCGGATACAAGAAGCACGACTTCAGCGCCGACGCGGCCTTCTCGCCGATCAGCCAGGCTTCGCTCAAGGTCGGGTACGCGCGCAACGTCTCGCACCGGACGTTCCGGATCTTCGAGACGACGACCGACGACATCTTCCGGGCGTCGATTGACAGCGTAGGGAACGCGTACTTCACACTGCGCGCGATCTACGAGTTCTCGACGCGCGTGGGCGACGGATTCGAGGAGCACCTGCTCGAGGAGGTCGGCGAGCAGCTCGACATGCGGCACTACGATCTCGCGAACCGGGATCGTAACCGCGCGACCGCGCTCGTGACGGTCACGCCGGTGTCGGCCCTCGGCATCAGCTTCTCGGTCGGCAGCGGGCAGGACGACTACGAAGAGACGGGCTTCGGCATGCGGGACAACGAGCATCGGGTGTACAACGTCGGCTTCGACGTCGTCCCCGGGGACAAGGTCGACCTTGGGGCGAACTTCGGGTACGAGAAGTACACGGCGTTCCAGTACTCCCGGACTTCGAATCCGCTCCCGAGCCCGACGTTCAACGATCCAACGCGCGACTGGACGACCGACACGACGGACGAGCTGCGCACCGCTAACGCGACGCTCGGTCTCATCAAGCTCGTGCCGAAGACGGACCTGCGGTTCGATTACGACTGGAGCAGGGGAGAGGCGACTTACGTCTACGGCATCATGCCGAATGCGACGATCCCGGTACCGGCGCCGCTTCCGCCCGTGAAGAACGAGCTGCAGATGGCGCGGTCCGAGGCCCGGTACTTCCTGCGCTCGGACCTGGCGATCGGCGTCGTTTACATGTATGAGGACTACAACGTAGACGACTTCTCGTTCAGTCCGGACACCATCAACCGCGTCGATCTGGGCACGACGACCTATCTCGGGTACGTGTATCGGCCATACACCGCGCATACGGCCTGGCTGAAGATCACGTATCTCTGGTAGGCGCCTTCGAACGGGTTCGAGAGGATTCGAACCCGTTCGATTGCGATAGCCGGCCGCCATGAATGATCTCCGCCAGGCGTTCCGTACCCTGCTCACACAGCGCGGCTTCACGGCCGTCGCTGTTCTGACGCTGGCGTGCGGCATCGGTGCGAACATCACGCTCTTTGCCCTGCTGAGCGCGTTCTTCCTGCAGCCGCTGCCGGTGAAGGAGGCCGACCGGCTCGTACTGGTGATGCAGCGTGGCGACGTGCTGAGCGTTCCCTACGGCCACTCGTATCCTGACTACCTCGATTACCGCCGGTCGACGACGGTGCTGACGGACCTCGTCGCGTACCTGCCCACGCCCGCACATCTCAGCGCCCGCGGCCAGACGCCGGAGCGCACATGGGTCGAAATCGTGTCGCCGAACTACTTCGCGCTGGCGGGTGTGGCGCCCGCCTTCGGCACGTTTACACGGGCGGGCGAGCACGAGAGCAGGGGCAGCCCGCCCGTCGTCGTCCTCAGTTACCGGTACTGGCAGCGCCGCTTCGGCGGCGACCCCGCCCTCGTCGGCCGGCCGATTACGCTCAACGGAAGGCCGTTCACTGTGATCGGGATAGCGCCGGAGGCGTTCACCGGTCTCTCGTGGGCGATGGCCGTCAGCGGCTGGGTACCGTCGGGGGCGATGGGCGGGCTCATGAATGACGGCGACGCGCTCCGCGAAAACCGAGGCGCGCCCGCGTTCCGGTTGATGGGCCGACTCGCGCCCGGTCAGACCCTGCGGGAGGCCCGTGCCGAGATCGAGCTCGTCGCGAAGCGGATTGCCGCCGCGTATCCGGCCGAGCACAAGAACAGCCGCGTCCTGGTCATTCCAGAGAATCGCGCACGACCCGATCCGAGCATCGCCGGCGTGCTGCCGATCTTCGCCGCGGTGTTCGCCGCGATGGCGGGGCTCGTCCTCTTGATCGCCTGCGGGAACGTCGCGAACCTGATGCTCTCGCGCGCGCTCTCGCGCCAGCGGGACCTCGTCATACGCGCCGCGCTCGGCGCGAGCCGGTTCCAGCTCATTCGGCTCCAGATCAGCGAAAGCGTCGTGCTCGCGGCGCTCGCGGGCGCCGCCGGGCTGCTGCTCGCTCGATGGACCGGTCAGGCACTCGCAGGTTTTGCGCCCGCGAGCGACATACCGATCAACGACACGCATTCGTGGGACTGGCATGTCTACGCGTTCACCTTCGTCGTGTCCGCCGTTACGAGCGTGGTTGCCGGTCTCTGGCCCGCTCGCAACGCCACACGCTTCAACGTCGTCGAGTCGCTGAAAGAGGGTGCGCCCGGCGCCGCCACGTCGCGCCACCGCCTTCGGAACCTCCTGGTGATCGGGCAGGTCACGATGTCCCTCGTCGTCCTTGCGAGTGCGGGGCTGTTCCTGCAGAGCCTGCGCCGGATGCAGCAGCTCCCGCTCGGCTTCGAGCCGGAGGGCCTGCTGATGCTGTCGGTGGATCTCGGGCTGCAGCAGTACGACGCCGAGCGCGGGCGCCGTTTTCTCGACGATCTTGTGGAGCGCGCCGAAGCGCTGCCGGGCGTTCAGTCCGTCGCGGTTACCGTTCACGTACCGTTTGATTACGGCATGCAGTTCGCCGAGGTCAGTACCGGCGCGCCTATTCCGGGCTCGAAGGACGACCACTTCGCCATCGCATACACGGCGGTAAGCCCGCGCTTCTTCGAAACGACAGGCGCCACTCTCACACGCGGCCGGCCGCTTGGCGCGACCGACGACGAGCGGTTCCGGCTGGTCGCGGTCGTGAACGAGACAATGGCGCGGACCCTCTGGCCGACCGAGGACGCGATCGGACGTCGGTTCCGGTTCGGGAGTGACGGTGAATGGATAGAAGTCGTTGGAATCGCGCGCGACGGCAGGTACCTGATGCTCGGCGAGCAGCCGCGGCCGTATTTCTATCTGCCGCTGTCGCAGCAGTACCGCTCGCCGACCACGATCGTGGTCCGATCCTCGCTCGACCCCTCGGCGCTCTCCGGGCCGCTGCAGCGCCTGCTCACCGATATGGATCGCGACCTGCCGATCTTCAACGTGCGGACCATGGAGCGGCACATTCAGGAGAGCGTGTTCGGATTGATGCCGCTCCGCCTGGGGGCGACGATGGCGGGCGCGCTCGGCATGATCGGCTTGTTTCTCGCCGTGATGGGTCTGTACGCCGTGGTCTCGTACGCGGTCACGCGGCGGACGCGTGAGATCGGCGTCCGTATGGCGCTCGGCGCCGGAGCCGGCGACGTGGTGCGGCTGGTCGTGCGCGAAGGGATGCGGCTCTCGCTTGCCGGCATCGCGATCGGCCTGGCGCTGGCGCTCGCAGTCGGATTCGTATTGTCACGAGCGCTGTACGGCGCAGCTGCCGTGGACGCGGTCGTGATCGGTGCCATCGCGGTGCTGCTCGTCGGAGTCACTGGCGCCGCCTGCTACCTGCCCGCGCGCCGCGCCACCCGCGTAAATCCGCTCGTCGCGCTGCGGTCCGAATGAGCCATCGGACCCTTCGAACCACTGTTTCCCGCTCCGACTCGAGTGTTATCCTCTCTTGTATTCTGCAAGACCGCGGCTTTGAACGACGGTTTCGACGAGCCGGATGTCTCCGAGGTCTCTCCCCACCGCTATTCGTCGCTACGGCGTGGCCGCAACCTGCAGTTCTTTCCAGCCATCCTGATCGCCGCGCGGTACGGCGGTTTCGGTCCTGGACTGGCCACAACGGCCGCCTCGGTGCTCGCCGCCATGTATCTCTTTCTACCTCCGGAGGGCATGGCCGTGGGCGACGCCGCGGATATGCTCTCTCTGTCGCTGTTCTCCGCGATCGGCATCGGCATCTCGGGGCTCAGCGGAAGAGTCCGCACGGCAGAAGGCGGTCATCAGGCTGCCGAGACGCTTGCCATCGCACGCGCGGAGCGTCTCGACGCCATCATCAACACCACCGTCGACGGGATCATCGTCATCGATGCGAAGGGTCTGATCGAGGCCTTCAACCGCGGCGCGGAACGCCTGTTCGGTTATCCCGCGTCGGAAGTGATCGGGCGCAACGTGAGCATGCTCATGCCCTCGCCCTACCACGAAGAACACGACGGATACCTCCAGCGCTACCTCACGACGGGCGAGGCCAGAATCATCGGCATCGGCCGCGAGGTCACCGGCCGACGCCGCGACTGCAGCGTGTTTCCGCTCCACCTCTCGGTCGGTGAAATGGTCATCGGTGGGGAACGGAAGTTCACGGGGATGCTGCACGATCTCAGTCAGCGAGTGCAGCTCGAAGAACGGCTCCGCGCCAGCGAAGCCCGGTGGCGAGCGATCATCGAATCCGCCGTCGACGGCATCGTCGTCATGGACACGCACGGCCGGATCGAGGCGTTCAATCCGGGCGCCCAGCGCCTGTTCGGCTACACAGAGGAGGAGGGCCTCGGTCGCAACGTCGATGTCCTGATGCCGTCTCCGTATCGGGAGGAGCACGATATGTATCTGTCACGGTATCTCGCGACGGGCCGGGCGAAGATCATCGGCATAGGGCGCGAAGTCACGGGTCGCCGTAAGGACGGCATCACCTTTTCGCTGCATCTGTCAGTGGGCCAGATCACGGTTGGCGGCGAGCGCAAGTTCACCGGCATCCTTCACGATCTCAGCGCGCGCGTTCGGATGGAGGAGCAGCTGCGCGAACAGGCGGCACTCGCCAAGATAGGGGAGATGGCGGCGGTGATCGCACACGAGGTGAAGAATCCACTCGCGGGGATCCGCGGGGCGATCCAGGTCATAGGCGGCCGCATGCCCTCCGGGAACAAGGACGCGCTGATGATGAAGGAAATCGTCGCGCGCATCGATGCGCTCGATGGAATGGTGAAGGACCTGCTGCTGTTTGCGCGTCCGCCGAAGCCGACGCGATCTCCAACCGATGTCGTGCCCATCGTGTCGATCGCCGCAAGTCTCCTGAGCCAGGATCCATCCCTGCACGGGATTGAGATTGAGGTGGAGGGAAGCGCACCGCTGGTTCACGCAGACGCGGAGATGCTCAAGATCGTTTTTCAGAACCTCCTGGTCAATGCCGCTCATGCGATGGAAGGCCGGGGAAGGATCAGAGTGGCAGTGGATGCCGGTGAAGCGGCCTGCCAGATCGGCTTCACCGACAACGGGCCCGGGATTCCACCCGAGGTCCGCGACAGGATCTTCACACCGTTCTTCACGACCAAAGTACGGGGATCTGGACTCGGTCTCCCGACGGCCAAGCGGCTCATCGAGGCACACGAGGGTCAAATCTCGGTCGACTGTCCTCCGACGGGAGGCACGACCGTCACGGTCCGACTTCCGCTCGATGTGTCGGCTCCTACGCAATAATCCCCGGTGATTCCGGAGTTTTCCGCGAGCAGACGCAGACGAG
>DATAFJ010000269.1:0-3842 GCA_036257535.1 Vicinamibacterales bacterium
ATCGTCGCGCCGCTCGACTCGGAGCTGTCGGCGCGTTGTGCGGAGATTCGCTACACGTCGACGGCGATCGTTGTCCTCGCGTACCCGCGGGAACAGGTCACGCGTCCCGTCGTGGGAAGCGGCTTCGTCGTTCCGCGCGCGGAGTCGTCTTCGGTTCTGGCGGCTACCTGGATCACGTCCAAGTGGGAGAACCGCGCACCGGCAGGACAGGTTCTGATGCGTCTGTTCGTGGGAGGCGCACGCGATCCCGCCGCAGTCGATCGACACGACACCGAGCTGATCGAACAAGCGGTCGCTTTTCTCGCGCCAATCGCGGGACTGACCGGCCGCCCGGGTTCGGCTCGCGTCTACCGCTGGCGGCGTGCATCCGCGCAGCACGAGGTGGGCCACATGACCCGCATGCAGGCGATCGAGCGCCTTCTTGCGCGGCAGCCGGGCTTGTTCGTCACCGGCAGCGGATTTCGCGTGACTGGCATCCCGGACTGCATCGCGGACGCGCGTGCGACGGCATCGGCGGCGGCGTTCGGTCATTAACGTGATTCGTCACTGATTGACGAAGCATCGATCGCTTGTCATGATGCCGGGCATGATCAGATTTTCTCTCGCCGCAGCAGCGCTGGCGATGATCGCGACCACTGCTCCCGTGGCGCAGGGTCCGAGCATCGACGGCATCCTCACGGAAATTCGTGCTCGCGACAAGGATCAGCTTGCAGTCTCGGAAGAGGACGGCCGGTTTCTGAGAATGCTGGTCGCCGCGTCGCGTTCGAAACATGTCCTGGAGATCGGCGCCGCGAGCGGGTACAGCGGGATCTGGATGGGGCTCGCGCTTCGCGAGACCGGCGGGCGCATGGTGACGATCGAGTACGACGCCGCGCGCGCACGCGAGGCGGCCGCCAACATCAAGCGCGCAGGCCTCGCCGACATCGTCCGCGTCGTCCAGGGCGACGCGTTCGCGCAGATTCCCAAGCTCGATGGGACGTTCGACTTCGTGTTCCTCGACGCCTGGAAGAAGGACTACCAGCGATTCTTCGACCTCGTCTTTCCCCGGATGTCGAAGGGCGGTCTCTTCGTCGCACACAACGTCGTCAACAAGCGCGACGAGATGGGAGACTTCCTGAAGACGATCCACACACACCCCGGCCTGTGGACCACCATCGTGAAACCGTCAGGAGAAGGGGTGTCGGTGTCCTGGAAAAAAGGAGACCCCGCAACCGACTGAGCCGGCCGGGGCGGAGCCCCGGAGTGGCTAGGACGCGGGTTCCTTCTTCTTCCGGCTGCGCCGCGCGCCAGGCCGCGAAGCGGGAGCCGGCTCATCGCTGGGCTCTAGACGCGACATCGAGGTCATGAACTTCTTCACCCCGCCGTCGTCGAACTGCACCCGTGTATACGCGTCCTCGACGGCAATCACCGATCCCAGACCGTAGGTCGGCTCTACGACCCGGGCCCCAACCTCAAAGCGCTTCATCGAAGTACCTCAGCCGCAAGTCACAGAATTTATGCGAGATGTCCCACTTAGTCAAACCGGGGTCATTGTGGATTGCTGAATGTGGAGTGCCGGCTGATTCAGCAATGTATAGTGTGGGCGCCAAGGAGGCCGTCCGATGCGCCGCTACATCATTGCTCTCGTCCTGATCGTTGCCGCGGCGGCGCGCCCCGGTGCGCAGACCCCGGACCCGATAGCCGGTGACCTTCAGAAGGACTGGGCGGACCAGAAAGCCCGGATGACGGCGCTGGCGGATGCCATGCCCGAGGACAAGTACGGCTTCAAGGCGACAGAGGCGCAGCGGACGTTCGGCGAGCAGCTCCACCACCTCGCCGAGGCGCATGTCAGGATGTTCAGGGCGCTCGATGCCTCCGGAAAGATCCCCGCACCCGAGGTCGCCGCCGCCAAGACGAAGGACGAGATCGTCAAGGCGCTCGCCGCGGCGTACGACTACGGCCAGGCGGTGCTTGCCGCACAGGGTTCCCTCGGCGAAAGCGCGGGGACGCGATCGAAGGCGAGAGTCGTCTGGGCCGCGATGAACAACGCGATGAACCACTACGGCCAGTGCGTCGTGTACCTGAGGCTGAACGGCATCGTGCCGCCGGCAAGCCGCCGCTAGCCACGGGCTGGAGCTTCATCACTTGTCCACTTCGAACGTACTTCGCACTTCAGCCTTCGTACTTCGAACTTGAGTACGATTCACGTCATAGGCGTGCCGCTCGATCTTGGCGGCAACCGCCGCGGCGTCGACATGGGGCCGTCTGCGTTCCGGATCGCCGGACTCGGCGAACGCATCGCTGCGCTCGGACACAAGGTCGTCGACAAGGGAGATCTCGTCACGCCGATTCCCGAAGTGAAGTCCGAAGGGGATCCGAAGAAGCGGTACATCCGCGACATCGCGCGCGTCTGCCAGAAGCTGTATCAGACATCCCTCGAGTGCTTCGACGCCGGCGGCCTGCCGCTCGTCCTGGGCGGCGACCACAGTCTGGCCGCGGGATCCGTGGCCGCCGCCGCCGAAGTCGCCCGGCGCAAGGAGAAGCCGCTCGGTCTGCTCTGGGTCGACGCGCACGCCGACATGAACACGCCGGTGACGTCGCCGAGCGGGAACGTTCACGGGATGCCGCTCGCTGCCCTGCTTGGGCCGGAGCCTTCGGAGCTCGCGCGGATCGGAGGGTTCAGCCCAAAAGTGGAGCCGTCGCGAACGGTCCTCATCGGGCTTCGCAACCTCGACGATCGCGAGAGGGTCCTCGTGCGCGAATCGCAGGTGCATGTCTTCACGATGAAGGACATCGACCGCCAGGGAATCGCGTCGATCGTCGAGCAGGCCATTGCCATCGCAGGCGCGAACAGCGCGGGGATCCATGTCTCGTTCGACATGGACGTCTGCGACCCGGGAATCGCGCCTGGTGTCGGCACGCCGGTCAAAGGCGGCCTCGACTACCGCGAGGCTCACGTCGTCATGGAGATGGTCTCGGACTCCGGACTGATGACGTCGCTCGATGTCGTCGAGGTCAATCCCATCCTGGATCTGCAGAACGCGACGGCCATCCTGGGCGTCGAGCTGGTCTCTTCCGCTCTCGGCCAGAAGATCATCTGAAGAATCCCGGGGCTCGCGCCGAAACATCCCCTGAACGAGGCTGACGAGCGGCCGCCGACACCCAGCCGGCGGCCGCCCAGCATCACACGATGACCGCCAGACCGAGCCGGTGTCCCCACGGAGAAGGAGCTGCGACGGCCTGCCGCATCTGCCGGCGCCGCCGCACGGCGATCGACGGCCGTGCGCTCGACCTCTTCGTGGGGGGCGTGCTCGGCGGGTCGGTTGGCGTCCTGCTTCTCGGCATGACGGCGAGCCTCGTCCTCGGCCGCGGCTTCGACACCGCGGGCCTCATTGTCGGCGCGCTGACGGGACTGATGCTCGTGCACGCCACGCCACCGCCGCGCGGTGGCGCGCGGCTCTAGGCGCGTCCACGGTTCTACACTCAAGACAAGATACAATTCCCTGTAGTTTGTGGGCCGCTAGCTCAGTGGTAGAGCACCTGACTTTTAATCAGGGTGTCGCAAGTTCGATCCTTGCGCGGCCCACCACTTTTCAGTGCCGTCGTTGACATATCGTTGCCAGATAAAGTTGCACCTGAACCGTAGGCATCGTGCCATGCAGTTGGTAAAATAGGTACTCAGTAAGACACGTCTCGTAATGGACGGCCGCGGGAAAGGCCCTCCACTTAAAAGCCCCGGCAACCGATTTTGTGGGTTTGAGGCCCTTGGCGCTGAACAACAGCGACGGGGCCTTTTTTATTTCCCGCCAAAAGCTCAGCGCCGACATTGAACCGCCGAACGAAAGTTCGGCAGGAGAGGATGG
>DATAFJ010000021.1:0-50192 GCA_036257535.1 Vicinamibacterales bacterium
TTCGAAAAAATGGGGTCTGACCCCGTTACTTACTTCAGCTTCGCGGCGCGTTCCTTCAGCGTGTCCGCGAGCGACCGCATCGTCGCGGCATCGCGTCCGCTGGCCGCGCTCGCGTCGCTTTCGAGCTGACCTGCCAGCGTATTCAGCTGCTCAACTATTGCGGGCGCTCCTTTTTCCTGACCGGTGCGGATCTCATCGGCGCGATCGAGCGCCGTCGTCAGCGCCTGGGCGCGCTCGGGGCGGATGCCTTTGCTGCGCCCGAGCTGATCGAGATAGGCGCGCGCGACGATCGTGCTCGCCGGCCAGGCAATCTTCGGCTGGTGCTGCGCGTTGAACACGGGCGAGCGCAGCATCATCGCCGCGTCGATCTCGTTCTTCGACAGGAACTCGCTCGGCGTCATCCTGAAGATATCGACCCCGCGGGCGATCTCCGCCCCGTAGATGTGGCCGTTGTACCAGTAGGTCGACCAGTAGCCGCCGGTGATCAACTGCTTTGCGTCGATCGGGCCGCGATCGAAGTACGCGATCTCGACCGGCTTCGATGAATCGGTGAAGTCGAAGACCGACAGGCCGCCCTGATACCAGCCCTGCACCATGATGTCGCGGCCGGGAACTGGAATCATCGACCCGTTGTGCGCAACGCAGTTCTCCTGCTCGGTCTGCGGCGCGGGCATCTTGTAGTAGCTCTTGAACACCAGCTTGCGATCGACGATGTCGAAGATCGCGTCGCCGCCCCAGGATGGCGGGTCGATCGAGCGGCAGCGCGGCCTCGTGCCGCCACCCCACTCGTCCGTGAAGACCACTTTCGTGCCATCGTTGTTGAACGTGGCCGAGTGCCAGTAGGCGAAGCTCTTGTCGACGACGTGGTCGAGGCGGACCGGGTTCACCGGGTCGGAGATGTCGAGCAGGATGCCGTTGCCCGAGCACGCGCCGGCCGCCAGCCCGACTTCCGGCATGACCGTGATGTCGTGGCACTGGTTGGTCATCCGCGACTTCTGAGAGCCAGGCCCGTGATCGCCGCCCTGCCAGAGGCCGGAGATCTCGCCGGTTTTCGGATCGGCGAAGATGCGCGGACGGCTCACGATCTTCGCCTTCTCCGGCGCGGCGAGTGGCACCTGAATGACGTCGATGCTGAAGAGCGCGGTGTTCGGGTCTTCCTTCGGATCCTTCCCCGAGCATCCTGCCAGCTCCTCGGCGGAACGCACCGAGCTCGTGCCGGATCCATAGACGTACAGGTTGGCCTTGTCGTCAGGATCGACGATGAGCGTATGGGTGTGGGATCCACGGCACGTCTGAATGGCGGCGATCTGCTTCGGCTTCTTGATATCGGTGATGTCGAAGATGCGGATGCCGCGGAACCGCTCGGCGCTGACCTGCTCCTTCACGCCCTCGGTGCCGCAGTCGAGACGGCCGCGCGTCTGCTCGACCGACATGAAGAGGAGATTGCCGTGAAGCGACACGTCTCCCTGACCGCCCGGGCAGACGACCGACGCGAGCAGCCGCGGCCGCCGTGCGTTCTCGATGTCGTAGGTATTGAAGCCGTGGAAGTTGCCCATCACGAGCTGATTGCCGCGGAACGCGAAGTCCGAGTTCGCGAAGCTGAGCCGGTTCGCGCGACGCTGATTCGCCGGATCCTTCTCGGCCGCTTCCTCCTCGGCTGCCGCTTTCGCAAACGCGGATTTGGGCTCCTTTTCCGCGGCGGCATCGGCCGGCTTCGACTCGCTTTCCGGCTTCTCGGGTGGCGTCGCCTCGCCAGCCGGCAGCTTCGGATCGAAGAACCCTTCCGGCTTCGGCAGGCTCGACACGCGCTCCAGGTTGCTGATGGCCTCCCCGGCGTCCCGGAACCCGGCCTTCAGACCGACGCGCGGATCCGATGCCGACGCCGCCGCCGAGCGCTCGGCCGCCGGCGCCTTGGCCGGCTCCTGCGCGCGACCCTGGAACGACATGACCACTGCCATACCGGCGCTGCAGAGAAGCGCCGAAGCGAAGCGAAGACGCGATCTCATTTCTGAAGCTCCTTGAGCAATGCGCCCATACGATCGATCTCCATCTGCTGATCGGCCTCGACGTCGGACGCGAACGCGAAAATCTCCGATTCCTGTCCCGCACCGTCGTTGGAGAACAGGTCCTTCACCATGACGAGCGCCCCCTCGTGGTGCTTGATCATGAACTCGAGGAACAGGCGATCGAACTCGGCGCCCTTCGCCGCCGCCAGCCGGCTCATCTCTTCGGCCGTGAGCATGCCCGGCATCAGCTTCGCGCCGTGCGCGTGGTGAGCGTGCGTGTCGGGGATCTTCTGGCCGCGGTCGGCGAGCCACGCCTGCATCATCTTGATCTCGTCCGCCTGCGACAGCTCGATCCGTTTCCCGAGCAGTTTCATGTCCTCACGGGAGGTGCGCGACGGCAGCAGCGCCGTCATCTCCAGCGCCTGCGCGTGGTGGCCGATCATGCCCTGCATGAACTCGACGTCGGCGGGAGTGTGCTCGACCTGGGAGAGATCGATCGCTTTCTCGACGGGGATGACCCGGCTCGCCTCGCCGGGCGCCCCCGGCTGGACGATCTGGGTGCCGGACGAGCCCCCGGCGGTCCGGCAGTACGCCGCGAGAAACGCCAGGGCAACGACCGGGAGGGCACGGAAATCTGGGCTGCGCATAGTCACGACAGCGCCGCGAGAAGCGCGTCGACGTCGTCCTCATTATTGTATAGCGACGGCGACACGCGCATCCGGCGCGCGCCGAGGCTCACGTCCACCCTGGCCCGTGCGAGGCGTCGCGCGGTGTCCTCGCGGTCTTTCACGACGAAGCTCACGATCGATCCAACGGACTCGTTCGGCGTAAGCGGCGGGTAGCCGAGCCTCGGGAGCTCGTGCTGCAGCCGCAGCGCGAGCCCGCGATTGTGCGCGTGGATCCGCTCGACGCCCGCCTTCTGAATGAACTCCAGGGAATGATTCAGTGCCGCGAGCGTGGATGTGGACCACGTCCCGACCTCGAAGTGACCGGCGGCTCCACCGCGCGTCTTCCAGCTGACCGGCCCGTCGCCCGGCGGGTCGCCAGGCAGAAAATGCGTCTCGAACGCTTCGAGCTGTCGGAATCCGTATTGGGTGCGCCTGATGACGCTGTCGATGTGATCTTCCTTGACGTACAGGAACCCGACGCCGAAGTCTCCCATGAGCCACTTGTAACTGGCGGAGGCGCAGAAGTCGACGCCGGAACTTCTCACGTCGATCGGCATCGCGCCCGCCGCCTGGATGATATCGGCATATACGAGCGCGCCATGACGATGCGCGAGATCGCACACGGCCTCCAGGTCGTGTTTGAAGCCATTGATCCAGGAGACGAGCGACAGAGCGACGAGCTTCGTGCCGCCGTCGATGACCCTCGCGAGGTCCTTCAGCTCAATGCGTCCATCCCGCGGCGTGACCATCCGGACGTCGAGGCCGCTGCGCTGAAGGCTCTGATACATGTACAGCGAGCCTTCGAAGTGCAGCGCGTCGGTGACGACGTTGCCTTTAGCGGCGGGGATGCCCAGACCGGCAACGACGAGGTTCTCACCGACCGTGGTGCTGGGCACGAGGGCGATGTCGATCTCGCGCGCGCCGATGAGCGATGCGAACAGCGACTTGACGCGTTGAATGGGCACGCGCGGATCAGGCGTGCCGTTTTCGGGAGAACCGGACGTCCGCGCGTCGAAGAACGCCTGGACGGCGCGGCGCGTCGAGACGCTCATCGGATGGACCGAGGCGTTGTTGAGATATGTTCGGGTCACCGCGAGAGGGAACTCGTCACGAATGGAGGCGGGGGCGAACGCCGCGGCACCGACCAGCTGACCGGCACGGACAAACCACGCGCGTCGGTTTATGCTCAGCCTTTGTTCTCCCCGGGGGCCCCTGTCCCCCGGCTTTCGCGACGGCACAGTTTACGTTACTCCGCTCGACGCGACACAGGAGACGTCATGCGCAACCGCTTTCGCAGCCTGTTGACGGCCGTTGGCCTCGTCGCCGCCGGCGCCGTCGGACCGTCGATGCAGTCGCGGCCGGCCATGCTGGCAATCTCCGGCGGCACGCTGCTCGACGGAAACGGCGGCGCATCGGTCCCCGACTCCGTGGTCCTCGTCTCTGACGGCCGCATCGCCGCAGCAGGACCGAGAGCGGCGATTCCGATTCCTGCCGGCGCGACGCTCATCGAGGCGAAGGGCAAGTTCGTCCTGCCCGGGCTCGTGGACACGAACGTCCACTTGTCGCTGTACGGCGGCACGGCCGATCGCTACGAGACGCTGGCGCGCTATCACCCGCGGCAGCGCGAGATCGTCCTCGAGGCGGCGCAGCTGCAGCTCTTTCAAGGCGTGACGACCGTCCGCGACAGCTACGGCGTGCTGCCGCCGCTCCTGGCGGTGCGCGATGCGATCGCCTCGGGCCGGGCCGTCGGGCCGCGCATCCTGGCGGCGGGCAACATCGTCGGTTGGGGCGGTCCCTATTCGATGAGCTTCAGCCTTATACGCGAGCAGGGGCTCACGCTCTTCCAGGAGCAGGTGAACGACGAGATCTCGCAGGGCGTCGGCGAGGACCTGGTCGATCTCGACCTCGAGGAGCTGCGCGCCGCGATTCGCGCGTATCTCGACAAGGGGCCGGACTTCCTGAAGTAGGGCGGGACGGCCCACTTCGCCCGGCCCGCCTTCGTCGGGTTCTCGCCCGAGGCGCAGAATGTCATCGTCGAGGAGGCGCACCGGCGCGGCAAGGTCGCCGAGACGCACGCGACGACGCCGGACGGGCTGAGGCTCGCGATCGACGCGGGCATCGATCTCATCCAGCATCCGGAGACGCTGGGAACCCGGGAGCTGCCCGACGCGCTCGTCCGCGCCATCGTCGAGCGGAAGATCATCTGCTCGATGGTGGCGAACACCATCACGGGCGACGCGTGGAAGAAGCACCTGAAGGATCGAGAGGACGCGGAGAGGAAGCGAGCCGAAGAAGAAAAGAAGGAACCGACGCTCAGACGCCCGAGAACGAGCGCGGAGCTGCGGCAGCGCGATGCCCAGGAGGGGCGCGGCCTCGAGATGCGGCGGAAGAACGCGCAGAAGCTGATCGCGGCCGGCGCGATCGTGACGATCGGCACCGACAACTACTGGGCCGCCGCGCCCGAGCTATCGCGAACGCCGAAGCCGGAAACGCAGAATCACGGCATCGGCAGCATCCTCGCGATCGAAGGGCTCGTCGAGCTCGGCATGAGCCCCACGCAGGCCATTGTCGCCGCGACGAGGAACGGCGCGATTGCGTCGCGCGGGTTGGATCAGTTCGGCACGCTGGAAGCGGGGAAGCGCGCGGACGTGCTGATCCTCGACGCGAACCCGCTGGAAGACATCCGGAATCTCCGCCGGGTGTCCGCGGTCATCCGCGACGGGCGGCTGATAGACCGTGCGAAGCTGCCGGAACAGCGGGTGCTGTCCCAGCCGCCCGCGGGCCGGACGACCGACACGCAGACGCGACGGCCGAACGGAGCGTGATCAGGCCAGCAGCTCCTCGATCATCTCGAGCACGCCGCGGCCCGCCGGCGACCACGTGATCACGTCCGCTGCTTCTAGCAGCTCGGGAATCGCGTTCCTGACGGCGACGCCACAGCCGCAGCCGCCGAGCCAGTCGCAATCGTTTTCCGCATCGCCCATGCCGATGACATTCTCCACGCCGACGTTCAGCTCGCCCAGCGCCCCGAGAAGGCCGGTCGTTTTGTTCACGCCCTTCGGAAGGACCATCAGCGACACGCGGTTGAGAATGACGTCGAGGTCCAGTCCAAGGTCGCGGTAGGCTGCCACGACCCTCTGCTCCTGCGACTTCTCCGTGGCCACCACGACCTTGCCAATCGACAGCGGCGACACGCCGTCCCGCCGGAGCCGCTCGACAAAGCGCCGGTCTGGCGCCGAAGCCGCGGTTCGCAGCCCACCGTCGCCAGGCGTGTACCAGACCGCGCCGTTCTCGGCGACGATGCGATCGAAGATGTCGGCTTCGGGAAAAATGCTGGCGAGGTCGTCGAGCTCGCGGCCGGTGACCATCACCAGCCGCCGGCCGCTGGCCTTGAAACGTTTCAGGCCCTCCAGCACGTCGGCGTCAACGACGCCTTCGTCCGCCAGCGTGCCGTCGTAGTCCAGCGCGAGCACTTCATAGGAATCGGGTCGGACAAGCATTAGGACGCTAGACGATTATCCCCTTCCGAACGGCGTACAGCACAATCTCGGCCGTGTTGTGCAGGTTGAGCTTCTGCATCAGGTTTGCGCGATGCGTCTCGACCGTCGACAGGCCCAGGTCGAGGAGCGTCGCCACTTCCTTGTTCGACCGTCCCTCGGCGAGCAGCTGAAGCACCTCTTTTTCGCGATCGGTGAGCAGGTGAAACGAGTCCGTAACGCCGAGCGACTGCATCCGGCGCACGTAGTCCTCGACGAGCACTGCGGTGACCGCCGGGCTGAAGAACGGCTTGCCGGCGGCGACGGAGCGGACGGCTGGCAGGAGATCCTCGTCGGTCGCGTCTTTCAGAAGGTACGCGCGGGCGCCGGCGGCGAGCGCGCGGATGATGTACGACTCGTCGGCATGCATGCTCAGGATGATCACCCGGGGCGGCCGTTCGACCTTCTGCGTGCGCGCCGCCACTTCCAGGCCGTTCAACTTCGGCATGCCGATATCGAGGATCAGAAGATCCGGCTGGTGCTCGTCGCACAGGCGAAGCGCCTCGAGCCCGTCCGACGCTTCGGCGACGACGGCGACGCCCGGCTCGGTCTCGAGCAGGCTCCGGAGGCCGCGGCGGACGATCCCGTGATCGTCAGCCAGCAGTACCCGCAAGTCTCGCCTCCGAGGGTTGCGGCGCGAGCGGCAGTCGAATCGCGAGCGTTGTCCCGCCGCCCGCGCTGCTGCTGATCTTCACTACGCCGTTCAGCTCCTTCACACGCTCTTCGATCCCGCGCAGGCCGAGGCCGTCACGCCGCCGTCCGGGCCCGAGCCCGATGCCGTCGTCGGTCACCGAGACCTCGAGGCGGTCGGCGTAGCCGGCCACCGTCACCTCGATCGAACGCGCGCGCGCGTGGCGGACGCAGTTGGTCAGCGCCTCCTGCACGGCGCGGTAGACGCAGGTCCGGTGCTGCTCGCTGAGATCGTCGAAGCTCCCGCGGACTTGCAGCGCAACCTTCACGCCGGAGCGCCGCGCAAAGTCGCGCACGTGCCACTCCAGCGCCGGCTGGAGCCCGAAGTCGTCGAGCATGCTCGGACGCAGACCGAGCGCGAGATCGCGCACCGTGTGGACCATGCTGTCGACGAGCTGCCGCGCCTCGGCGACGGCAGCGGCGACTTTCGTGTCGGCCGGCCCGCGCGTCCTGTCGATCCGTCCGAGCTCCATGCGGATCGCGGTGAGCATCTGCCCCACGTGGTCGTGCAATTCGCGCGACAGGCTCTTGCGCTCCTCTTCCTGCGTCGCGACGAGCTGCTGCGAGAGCTGCCGCATCTGACGCTCGGCCTCCTCGGCGACGGAACGCTCTTCCTCGGAGCGGCGCTCCAGCACGCGAAGCCTGAAGACCGCCACGAGCGCGACGCCGAGGCCGAGCAGGAGGCTGCGCCACAGAAGCCGGTGCAGATCCGCGCGAAACGCGGCGTGGCGGCGTGTGACCTCGGCCCGCTGCGCCCCGAGGTTCGCGTTGTTCAGGTGCTCGATCTCCTCCGCGATCGTCAGGACGGCGTCCCGGCGCGGAACCACCTCGCGCCGCAGAAAACCGGCGCTGAGGAAGACCTTCTCGGACGGCGTCCAGTCGAAGAGCGGGTCGAACGTCTGCCAGTACTCGTCGAGGATCGTCTGAAGCCGCAGGATCTGAGCCGCGTGGCGGGGCGCCACGGCGCGCAGGTCCGCCACGGTCGCCATGTTCGCCTGCCGGAACTCGTGCAGGCTCTGGCGGTACTCCGGCCCGCGTTCGCGCTCGGCGTCGAGCAGATAATCGCGCACGAAGATGCCGGACAGGTGAACGTCGGAGCGGAGCTGCCGCAGCTTCGTTTCCACGTTGTGATGATGCGCGTTCAGCTGATCGAGCTCGGTGTAGATCTCCTGCGCTTTGCGCGAGGAGGCGAGGAGCGAGAGCGCGACGAGCAGCAGCAAGCTGAACAATCCGACCGCCGCCACGGGCCACGTCCTGAACCTCATCAATATCCTCCGGTCCCCACGACGTTCGACTAGCGTATCCCGTCCGCTCGGGCCCCGGCATCCTGCAAACAGGGGAGAACGTGCCTCCCCCGACAATTCGGCACGGCTCCCCGATCGACCGGATGGTAACCGAGCGCACCTGACTGGTTTACTGGAATCGATGATCGTCGTGCTCGCCAACCGCCAACCGTTCCAGCACGACTACTCGCCGGATGGGGACATCGTCGTCCGGCATTCGACGAGCGGGCTCGTGACCGCGATCGAACCGCTCGTGCGCGCATGCTCCGGAGTATGGGTGGCGCACGGCACCGGCACCGCCGATCGAGTGGTGGTCGATCGGCGGGACGGGCTGGATGTGCCACCCGCCAATCCTGCGTACCGGCTGCGGCGCGTGTGGCTCGACGAGCGCGAGCGGCGCGGCTACTACCAGGGATTCGCGAACGAGGCGTTGTGGCCGCTGTGCCATCGGGCCAACGTGCGGCCCGTCTTCCGGAAGGACGATTTCGCGACGTATCGCGACGTCAACGCGAAGTTCGCCGAAGCGGCGTGCACAGAGATCCGGGCCGAAGCCAGTTTACCGATCCTCCTCGTGCAGGACTACCACTTCGCCCTCGCGCCACGGATGATCCGCGATCGGCTTCCGGTGAGCGCGATTCTCTCGTTCTGGCACATTCCCTGGCCGGAGCGGCGCGACTTCGAGGCCTGTCCGTGGGCGCGCGATCTACTCGTCGGGATGCTCGGAAGCAGCGTCGTGGGTTTTCAGACGGAAACGGACTGCAGGAACTTCATCGACACGGTCGAGCATCTTCTCAATGCGCCCGTCGACCGGGAGCTCAACGCGATCTGGCACCACGGCCGTCAGACGATCGTCCGCAGCCGGCCCGTCTCGGTGGAGTGGCCGAACCAGTGGGCGCGCGAGCTGCCTCCCGCCGACATGTGCCGCAAGGAGGTCAACCTCCAGCTCGGCCTCGCATCGCACGCGCGCCTTGGCGTCGGCGTGGACCGCATCGATTACACGAAGGGCCTGGTCGAGAAGTTCCTCGCGGTCGAACGCATGCTCGAGCGTTCGCCGGAGCTGCGCGAGCGCTTTGTCTTCGCGCAGCTCGCGCAGCCGACGCGCGATGCCCTTCCGGCCTACCGTGCGCTTCAACTGCGCGTTCGTGAAACGGCCGAACGCGTCAACCGGCGCTTCGGCACGTCCACCTATCGGCCGATCGTTCTGCTCGAAGGCGATCACGATCCCGTCGTCGTGCATCGGTTCCTGCGAGCCGCCGACGTCTGCTACGTAGGCAGCCTGCACGATGGGATGAACCTGGTCGCGAAGGAGTTCGTGACCGCCCGAGAGGACGAGCGGGGCGTGCTCGTGCTAAGCCGGTTCGCCGGCGCCGCGCGGGAACTGGCCGGAGCCCTGATCGTCGATCCCAATGCGATTGACGATGCCGCGCGCGCGTTGAGGGACGCGGTAGGCATGCCGCTCGAGGAACAATCGCGCCGGATGCGCGACATGCGCGCCGTCGTGGCACGCTTCAGCACGCACTGGTGGGCCAGCCGGATGCTGGACGACGCGCGTAGAGCAGCTGCCGAGGCCAGGCTACGGCGCCCGCCCTCGGTGCCGCCCGGCCTTGGCGGCCAGCTCTACTCGGACCGCAGCGCCTGGATGACGTCGATGCGCGACGCGCGCGCCGCCGGCATCAGCGACGCGAAGATCGCCGCGGCGACCAGAATCGTCGCCGCACCGGCGACCGGCACTGCGCCGGGCAAACGCATGCCGGGCAGGTAGTTGCCCGCGAGCTGAGCCAGCACGATCCCGCCGACCGCGCCTGCGACGATGCCGGCGCCAGCGATAACGGCGCCTTCGCTGAGCACGCGCAGGAGAAGGTGACGCGGCGCCGATCCGATCGCGAGGCGGATGCCGAATTCGCGCGTCCGCGCGCTCACCGAGAACGCCAGCACGCCGGCCACACCCACGACGGCGATCGTCAGCGCCACCGCGGCAAATCCGCCGAACACGAGCGCGTTCAAACGATCCGGGGCGAGCACCTCCGCGCGCACGTCCTCGAGCGTTGCCGCCTGTTCGACAGGCTGCTCGTCCGACAGGTCGCGGATGATCTTCGTGATCGGAGGCACGAGCGCGTACGGATCCGTCTTCGCGTGAACGAACATCCGCCCCCCGCCAATTTCCTGCTCGAACGGATGATAGATGCTCATCGCCGGCCCGGGCACGATGTTCTCGTCATCTATATCTGCGGCGACACCGACGATCCTCCGCGGGCCCGTGCTGACGTCGATGAACTTCATGACCGGATCGGTCCACATCAGCCGGCGGTTCACGACGTCGCGCGTCTTGAACATCCGCTGCGCGACGCTCTGGCTCACGATGACGACCGGCTCGGCGTCGCGCCGGTCGGCGTCCGTGAAGTCGCGTCCGGCAATGATCGGCACGCCGAGCGCGGCGAAAAACCCGGGGGAAACCGTCCGGAACCTGGCGCGCGGATCCTCCTCGCCGTTCGCCTTCGCGTAGCCCTCGACCGAGAACTGAAAGCCTGGTCCGAAGACGCCGGCGTCGCGCCAGGGCACCGCCGTTCCGACGGCGACGCGCTCCACGCCGGGCAGCTCGGCGATGCGCCGCATGGCTTCCTTGTAGAAGAGCGAGACCTGCGCGGGCGTCCGCTCGTACGAAACCACCGGGACGTTCAGCGCGAGCACGCGCCGCATGTCGAAGCCGGTCTGCGTGTTCTGCAGTGCGAGCAGCGTCATGAGCAGCATGCCGGCGCCGGCGAGCAGTACGAAGGACGCCGCGATCTGGGTCACCGCGAACAGCCTGAGCCGGCGGTTGGTGCCGGACGTGATTCGAACGCTTCCGTTCGACAGCCCCAATCCGGTCGAAGCTTCCGCGGTCGGCAGGCGCGGCACGAACGCCAGGAGCACGGCGGCCGCCAGCGCGAGCGTCACTCCTACCCACAGCAGGCTGGCATCGACCGTCACATCCAGCGCTCGAACCGAGAATCGCGCGGCATAGCGCGAGAGGACCGACACCATGGGTCGCGCGATCGCCACGCCGAGGATCGCGCCGGCGCCGCAGAGGAGGAGGCTTTCCGCGAGCAGCGTCCGCCGCAGCGCGCCGGAACCCGCGCCGAGCGCGGCCCGTATGGCAAGCTCACCTTCGCGCCGTACCGAGCGCGCGAGGATCAGGTTCGCCACGTTGGAACAGGCGATGACGAAGACCAGCGCCGATGCCGCCAGGAGCACGAGCAGAACCGTCCGAGCCGGAGAAGTGATCTGATCCCGCAGGCGGACGGCGTCGATGCGGAAATCGGCCTCCTTCGGATACGCCTCGGGGTGCTCCGTGAGGACCGCGCCGTGAACCGTACGCAGCTCGGCGCGCGCCGCCTCGAGATCGACGCCAGGCGCCAGCCGGCCGAAGAGCTCCGTCATGCGGTGCACGCGGCCGTCCTGCATCGTGGCGGACAGATGGTGAGGGCTCGTGACGATGTTGGCGATGATCTCGGTCTCGGCCGGATACGGGATGGACGGCTCCAGGATGCCGACGACCGTCGCCGAGCGCTCGCCAAGGCGGACGGTCTTTCCAATGACCGACGGATCGCTCTTCAGCCCGGTCGTCCAGAACCGGTGCGTCAGCACCGCGGCACCTGCCGCCTGCTGCCCGTCATCGGATGGACCAAGCAAACGGCCCCGCACGGCACGAAGCCCCATAACCTCGAAGTACGACCCGCCGACCACTCCCGCCCGGACCACCCGGGGCTCGCCGAGGCCGATGAGGGTGAACTCGATCGTCGAAAAATCGCCGAACGCGCTGAGCGTCTTCACGCGCGACCGAAAATCGTTGATCTCCGGCACCGAGAAGACGGCGTTGTCCACACCGATGCCGCGCGCGCTCTGTCGGATGTAGATCAACCGGTTCTCGTCGCGGTTGATGAGCGGCCTGAGCAGGACGCCGCGCACAACGCTGAAGATCGCGGCGTTGGCGCCGATGCCGAGCGCGAGCGTGAGGACGACGGTGATGGTGAGGCCTTTCGCGCGCATCAGCGACCGAAAGGCGTACTTGAAATCAGTCAGGAAACTCATGTGAAACCTAGAATTCAGAATAAAGAATACAGAATACAGAATTCCTGTTAACCACCTGCCAACGCGCCGACGATGAAAAAGGGCTCCGCGCCGCGCGCGACGGCATCGGGCAGCGGCGCGTCGGGGGATTCGTGCGACAGATCCTGTTCGCACGCGAAGAAGCGCACGAACGGCCTGCGCCGCTGCGTCACCTGGTCGCGCATCGTGCCGCGCAGCACCGGATACGACGCCTCGAGCGCGTCGAGGACCGAGCGCTGCGTGACGGCGCCGTCGATGTCGAGCGTCACGTCGCCGTCGACATGCGCCAGCGTCCGCAGGTGCGCGGGCAGGACGACCCGGATCATGACAGCGTCTGAACCTCGACCGACAACACCGCCGGCAGATCGCGCGCGATCGGCGCCCAGCTCTCGCCCGCGTCGGCGGACGCATACACCTGGCCGCCCGTCGTCCCGAAATACACGCCGCACCGATCGAGCGAGTCGACCGCCATCGCGTCGCGCAGCACGTTGACGTAGCAGTCGCGCTGCGGCAGGCCTTTCGTCAGCGGCTCCCAGTCGTTGCCGCCGGTCCGGCTGCGATACACACGAAGCTTGCCATCCGGCGGGTAGTGCTCCGAGTCGCTCTTGATCGGCACGACATAAATCGTCTCGGGCTCGTGCGCGTGCACGTCGATCGCGAATCCAAAGTCCGTGGGAAGGTTTCCGCTGACCTCCCGCCACGAGTCGCCGCCGTCGTCGCTCCGCATCACGTCCCAGTGCTTCTGCATGAACAGTACGCCCGGATGCGATCGATGCATCGCGATGTGATGAACGCAGTGACCGACTTCCGCGGTCGGATCCGGGATGCCTTCCGATCGCAGACCCTTGTTAATCGGCCGCCACGTCTCCCCGCCGTCATCCGAACGAAAGGCGCCCGCGGCCGAGATCGCAATGACAATGCGCTTCGGGTCGCGTGGATCGAGGATGATCGTGTGCAGGCACAGCCCGCCGGCGCCAGGCTGCCAGTGCGGACCGGATCCGTGGCGGCGAAGCCCCGGAAGCTCTTCCCACGTCTGGCCGCCGTTGATGGAGCGGAAGAGCGCGGCGTCCTCGACTCCAGCGTAGATGGTATCGGGATCGGCCGGCGATGGTTCGAGGTGCCAGACCCGTGCGAACTCCCACGGGTGCGGCGTGCCGTCGTACCACTGGTGCGTGCCCGCGTCGCCGTCGTAGACGAACTTGTTGCCGACCGGCTCCCACGTCCTGCCGCCGTCGTTCGATCGCTGAATCATCTGGCTGAACCAGCCGGTGCTCTGCGATGCGTAGATGCGACCGGGATCGGCAGGCGATCCCTTCAGGTGGTACATCTCCCAGCCCCCGAAGTGGGGACCGCTGATCTCCCAGTCTTTGCGCTTTCCGTCGGAGGTGATGACGAACGCGCCCTTGCGGGTGCCAACCAGCACTCGGACGTTGCTCATCGCTTACTCCTTGGCCCACAGATAGATCGAACGAAGGTGCCGCAGATCGACATCCCAGACTGCTTGTTATAAGCAAGCACACTTCGTTATGTCAACCATGATATAAATCACTCGTGGCGACGCGGACTTACGGACAATTCTGCGGCCTGGCGCGTGCGCTCGAGCTCATCGGCGAGCGCTGGGGGCTGCTCGTCGTCCGGGACCTGATTCTCGGACCCAAGCGCTTCACCGATCTGCGCCGGGCGCTGCCCCGGATTCCGACGAACGTTCTGGCGGCGCGGCTGAAACATCTCGAAGAGGCGGGCGTCGTGCGACGCCGCGCCCTGCCGCGGCCGGGCACGTCGGTCGTTTACGAGCTCACGGAATACGGGGAGGAGCTCCGGGAGATCGTGCTGCGCCTTGGCCTGTGGGGCGCCCGCTCGCTTGGACACCCGCGGCCGGACGACATCCTCGGCCTGGATTCGCTGATCCTGGCGCTCCAGGCGACGTTCCGGCCCGAGCGCGCTCGCGGGCTGTACGCGACCTACGAGCTCCGCGTCGGGCCGATCGTGATCCACGCGCGAGTGATCGACGGCACGCTCGACGTCGCCGCCGGTCCGCTGCCCGGGGCCGATCTCGTTCTCGAGACCGGTCCGGCTCTGAAAGGACTGATGGCTGGAGAAATCAGTCCGGCGGCGGCGATTGCATCCGGCGGCGTGCGCATCGCGGGCAATGGCGATCTGCTCGAGCGCTTCGTCGAGTGTTTTCACATCCCTCCGAAAAAGGGGACAGTCACCTTTTTCTTGACCGTTTGACCGTCGTCATATATATCTCACATATATATGGGTGACGCGTTCGCCGCCGCCCTGCGAAAGGGAAGCGCCGAGGTCCTGATCCTCTCGATGATCGAGGCGCGGGCACGCCATGGCTACGAGATCGCCCGGCTCATTGAAGAGCGATCCGACGGCGTCGTCCGTTTCCATGTCGCATCGTTCTATCCACTGCTCTACCAGCTCGAGCGGCGGGGCCTGATCAAAGGCCGTTGGGTCGAGCGGGAAGGGCAGCGGCGCCGCCGCTATTACCGCATCACGCCCGCCGGACGCACCGTGCTCGCCCGCCAGCGCTCGCGCTGGCAGGACTTCATCATCGCAGTTTCGCGCCTCGCGCGGCTGCGTCCGACCTGATCGAGCGAGCCATGAGCATTTGGCGCCGGTAGTGGCATTACGCCGCGAATAAGCGTTTCACCACGCGATCGGCCGCCGATCGTGAAAGAAGCCGCCCGTCGGCCCGTCGTCCGGCAGCGTCGCGAGCCAGACGATCGTGTCGGCGCCTTCCTCGACCGATCGAGGTGCGGACGGTCCACCCATGTCCGTGCGCACCCAGCCTGGATCGACCGAGTTCGCGAGCACGCCCCGACTGTGATACGTCGCGGCCAGGATGCGCGTGAACGCGTTCACGGCCGCCTTCGACATCGAGTACGCCGGCGCGTACGTCGACATGCCGGCCAGCTGACCGGCGCCGGACGACACGTTCACGATCCGCCCGTAGCCGCGCTTCGCCATCGCGGGCACGAACGCGCGGCACACTTCGATCATGCCGAACACGTTCACGTCGAACGTGTCGCGGAAGCCCTCGGCAGGAATCGAGAGCACGTCGCTGCCCTCGAAAAGCAGCACGGCGGCGTTGTTCACGACGACATCGACCGCGCCGAGCTTCTCGACGACCGCCTGCCGCGCCGCCGCGACGCTGGATGAATCTCCGACGTCCAGTGGTACGGCGACGGCGTTACGGCCCGCGTCGCCGAGGCCCCGGCGCGCGTGCTCAACTGCGTCGAGATCGCGCCCGGTCATCGCGACGCGCAAGCCGCGATCGAGCAGATGGCGCGACGTTTCCAGGCCTAAGCCGCGGTTCGCTCCCGTCACGAGCGCCACCTGGGCTGTGCTGCGGGTCATGTCGATCGCGGCCGGCGCTTGCGCGGCCGCGCCGCGGGCTTCTGGTGAATGTTCTGCCAGGCCAGGACGAGTGCACTTCGTGCACTCGCGCGATCCGCGGCGTCGAGTCGAATCTGCGTCCACCCCTGCCGGCCCCACGCTCCACTCGCGGGCAAGAACACCTTGGCGTGCGAGCGGAGGAACTCCTTCTGTTCCTCCGGCATCAGCTTGACGACGCCCCACTCCTCGTTCGCGCTGAGTGAGGCGAAGATGCGGCCGTTGGCGCGGAAATCGGGATGGCCCATATGCGCGCGCTCGACGACGCCCTCGAGGCCGAGCGCGATCTCGCGGAAGTCGTCAGCCGTCATCGCAAGGCTCGATCGCTACGATACCAGCACAACGAGGCCTGCCAGGACGAGTGCGCCGGCCCACAGCCAATCGAGGTTGAACCAGGCGGAGCGAAGCAGCGCCAGGCCGAGCCAGCGGTACACGATCCATGCGACGAGCGCTGTTACGAGCAGATAGGCCAGTGAGTGGACGCCGAGCGCCGCCGGGTTGGCAAGCGAACCCGCCGCAGACGCGATTACGTTGTGCTCGTGTCCGGCATCCGCCGCCGACACGTTTGCCGGCGATGGACTCAGGAGAAACGGAAGGAGCATGAAGCCGGCGCCATGCGCCGACGCCATCAGAAACGACCAGATGGTCAGATCGCGGAAGCCGACGCGCATGCCGCCGAAGCGCGGGTGCCTGTGCCGCCACAATCGGTAGATGCCGAAGGTCATCAGAATCGCTGCAACGATGACCTTCAGCGCGCCATACGGCACGACTGTCTGTGCCACCGCGGCGGCGAGCAGCACGAGCCCGACGGCCAGCGCGTGCCCCAGCGCGATCGGAGGGAGCGCCCGCCACACGCCGCGCGCGCTTCCCTCCTGCATTCCGAGCGCAACCGCAAAGAGCCATCCCATACCGGGATTGATCCCGTGATAGGCGCCGAGAAACGCCATCGCGGCCCACTCCATGACCGCCTCAGGCGTAGCAGTACGAGTCAGACGACGCGTCGCCGCCCTCGAGGCGGATCTGGTGCGTGCGCATGCCCTCCGTCTCGAGGAAGAAGTCGCGGTCCAGCTGCATGCCGCCGTTCTCCACGTTGACCTTCGCCATCCATCCGCGGAGGCCGTCCGGGTAGAACTGCTCGTCCCACGGCGTGTAGAGGCCGTTGGTGACGTAGACGCGCTTGCCGTCGCGACTGACCTCGATCATCTGGGGCCCGCCGTTCAGCGCGCGATCGGGCTTGCTCACGTGCGCGGCCTTGCTGACGATTCCACCGAGCCTCACGGAGCCGGCCTTCTTCGGCTTGAACGGATCGCTCACGTCGTAGCGAAGGAGCTCGCCCGTGCCCCAGCAGGACACATACAGATATCGATCGTCCACGGAGAGGTTGATGTCGGTGATGAGCGGCGGCACCGCCTTGAAACCCTGCAGCAGCGGCGGAAGCTTCTCCGGCTCGGCGGGCTCCGCGGGAATCTCGATGACTTTTTCGATGGCCCAGGCGCCGTCGTTGGATGCGTGCCACAGCCAGATCGACGCCGACAGGTCTTTCAGCGAAACGACGACGCCCACGAACCCATACCCCTTCGTGGGATCGTGAGCGGGACGCAGCTCGAGCACCATCTGCTGCTCGGCGCCGAGCACGAGCTCCTGCAGGTGGCGGCGCCGGCGCAGATCCCAGATATGCAGCCTGTTGCCGTACTTTCCTCCGAGGAGCAGGTCCGGGTTCACGCCATCCTTCACCATGTTCGGCGTCCCCCACGTGCTGGTCACCATCGTGTCGAGCCCGAGGTGCCACCAGACGTCGTACGCCAGCTCCTGCGGCCCTCGGTCGATCTCCCAGCGGCCGCGAAGATCGAACGTCTCGGGGTCGAGAATGAAAGTTCCGCCCGGGCCGTTGCCATCCGGCGCGCCGAGCGCGCTCACGAACACGCCGTCGGGACCGCAGTGAACCGTATGGGGCGAGGCATAACCCGTGCGCTCGGCCAGCGTCTCGGGCTCGATCACCTTGACGATGGTCGGCTGCCGCGGATCGGGCTTCGTATCGAGGATGTGTATCCGCGACGAGTTGATTCCGGGGACGATCAGGTACCGCCGCTCCATGTGCGGATGCGGGGCGTACGGGCACAGGCACGAGCTGCAGGCGTTCCAGCCGAAGTGATGCAGCTCGTCGCCGACGTTGGGCATGTCCGTCTGGCCCACGATGCGGCCGTAGCCCTTCGACGCCGGGTCCAAATCGACGACCGCGATCGCGTCGGCGCGGCCTTCCTTCTTGGGGTTGATAAGCGCGAGATAGGCAAACTTCTCCGGCGGCGATTGCATGGCCATCTTCGGGGAGGGATAGAACGTGGGGTCGGGCTTCAGTAACGGCATGGTCTGACTCCTGTCTTTTCTTGCCTGAGGATACGTCGATTTTCAGCGGCGCGCGGCGACCTGCCGGATCACGGCCGGTCGCGTGAGGTCCCGCAGCGCATCCTTCCCCACCCACTTCGCTGCGGGCTCGGGCGAGGCGGACAGGCGCTTCGCGAGCTTGACGGCCGCGGCGTGGAGCGCGGCGTTTCGCCGGCCGACCGTGCGGAGCGCCCAGCTCACGCCTTTCTTGACGAAGTTGCGCTCGTCGGTCGCGGCGCGCTCGATGCGCACCAGGCTGTCGAGAAATCGTCTGTCGCCCTCGGTCTTGTCGTGAATCGCCAGGCTGGCCACGAGCGCGAACGCCGCGCGCTTGATGAACTCCTCGCGGTTCCCGCCCCATTTCTTGACCATTGTCCATGCGTGCGGCGTGCGGTCGAACAGGTGGAAGCAGACCGTGTCGCAGATCCCCCAGTTGTCGAAATCGCGGCACCAGCGGTCCATCTGCGCGGGTGTCACCCGCTCCGGATCGTCGACGAACGACGTCAGCATGCGCGCCTCGTACCACCCTGTTTTCCAGAGCGCGTCGGCGAGCTCGTGGTTCCGGCCGAGCTTTTTCGCAACCTTCTGGATGTTGCTCACCGACACGCCGAACGCCTTCGGTGCGGTGATGCCGAAGCGCGCCAGGTTCTCGCGGTCACGCTTCGTGCTCAGTCTCTCGAGCGCCGTCAGCGCCGCCTGGACCTGGTCCTCGACCGAGACGTCTTTTCGCGCCGCCGGCGTCATCGGCAGTTTGTCCCGCGCTCCCACGCGACCAGCAGGCGGCGCAGGATCTTTCCGGAGGGCGACCTCGGTATCTGCTCCACAAATACCACGTGGCGGATGCGCTTGTAGTACGAGACGCGCGCCTCCACGAACGACGCCACCTCTTCGGCGGTGAGGCCGTCGCGCCCGACCACGAACGCCTTCGGCACTTCGCCGCATTCCGCGTCCGCCACTGGAATGACGGCGGCGTCTGCGATTGCCGGGTGCTTCAACAGCAATGCCTCCAGTTCAGCCGGCGCCACCTGGAACCCCTTCACCTTGATCAGCTCCTTCAGGCGATCGACCACCTGCAGGTAGCCTTCATCGTCGACGACGCCCATGTCGCCGGTATGAAGCCAGCCGTCCGCGCCCACGGTGCGGGCGGTCGCTTCGGGGTTGTTGAGATACCCCTTCATCACCTGCGGGCCGCGTACCCACACTTCACCGCACTCGCCCGCGGACACGTCGGCGCCGGTCTCCGGATCCACGATGCGGCATTCGGTCGAAGGTATGAGAACGCCAGCCTTGCCCGGCCGCTCCGATCCGGGAGGCGTGTAGTGCGTTGCGGGACTTGCCTCGGTCATCCCGTAACCCTGACGCACGCGCAGCGACAGGCGTGCTTCGACCGCTTCGGTCAGCTCCGCACCGAGCGGCGCCGCAGCGGAAAACAGCCACTTCACGCCCGAGAGATCGTAGCGATCGACGACGGGATGCTTCGCCAGGGCAACCACCACGGGCGGCACGACGTGCGCTAGTGCGATGGGCCAGTCCTGGAGCACGCGCAGCGCCGCTTCGAGATCGAACCGCGGCAGCGTCACGATGGTGGCGCCACGGAGCAATCCGAAGTTCATGATCACGACCATGCCGTAGATGTGGAAGAACGGCAGCACGCCCAGGAACGCACGGAGATCCGGCGCCTCTGTCGCGTCGATCTGCGCAAGGTTCGCCACCAGATTGCGATGGGTGAGCATCACACCCTTCGGGAGGCCGGTCGTTCCTGACGAGTACGGCATGGCGACGACATCGGTGGCAGGGTCGATCGGCACGACGGGCGGATCGGCGTCGATGGCGAGTGAGGCGAGAGTCGGACCGCCGCTCTCGTCGATGGTGACGATCTCGATCGGATGAGAAGCGGATGCCGCCGCCTCGAGCGCGCGGCCGGCGAGCGCGGCCATCGTCACGAGCATTCTGGGGCGCGCGTCGCATAGCTGATACGCCAGCTCTTCCGCCGTGTACGCCGGATTCGCCGTCGTCAGAACGGCGCCCAGCCGCGCGACCGCGTGAAAAACCACCGCGTAGTCCGGGACATTAGGCGCCCAGATCGCCACAACGTCCCCCTTGACGATGCCGCGCCTCGACAAGCCGGCCGCAAGCCGCCGGACATCCTCCTTCAGCTGGCCGAACGTGAGGACGCGACCCGACGCCCCGTCGACGAGCGCCGGATGGTCATCCAGCGCTTTCGAACCGCCCAGAACGAAGTCTGTGAGCGGAACGTCGGGAATCGAAACGTCGGGGAGAGGACTGCGGTACCGCATCTTGCGGAAGGGCCGGGTGATTCTACGCTATCGGCTGATGAGTTGGTGATCCGCCGTTCGTGCGGGATCATCAGTCAATGAACATCCTGGTCACGGGCGCAACCGGCGTCGTAGGGCGCCGACTGGTTCCGCTCCTGAGGGATGCGGGCCACGCCGTGACCGCTGTCGCCCGATCGCCCGCGGGCAGAGCGCAAGTAGCTCGAGATGGCGCGACCGCAATAGAGCTCGACCTGTTCGATCCCGGCGCGGTCCGCCGCGCGTTTGCGGGCCACGACGCGGTGGTAAATCTCGCGACGCACATTCCTCCTCCGTCCAGAATCCTTTTGCCGTGGGCCTGGACTGAGAACGACCGCCTTCGCCGGGACGCCTCGACCATAATCGCCGACGCGTGCGTGGCGGCAAACGTACCGCGCCTCGTTCAGGAGTCGTTTGCTCCCGTGTATCCCGACTGCGGCGATCGCTGGATCGACGAAACGACGGCGATCAAACCCGTGAGGTACAACCGCACGGTCGCCGACGCCGAAGCGTCAGTCGATCGGTTCTCGCAAGGCGGACGTACCGGCGTCACGCTGCGATTCGGTGGGTTCTACGGACCCGATGCCGCTCAGACGATCGAGCTGATCAAGTACATCAAGAGAGGTTGGGCGCCGCTGCCGGGACCCCCGGAAGCGTTCATCTCGTCGATCTCGCATGACGACGCCGCGGCGGCGGCCGCGGCGTCCGTTACTCTGCCCGCCGGTGTCTATAACGTTGTCGACGATGAGCCGGTGACACACCGGGCGTTTCTGGACACGCTGGCAGATGCGCTTCACGTGCCCGCTCCGAAGCTCCCGCCGTCATGGATCACGCCGCTGTTCGGGTCCCTCGGCGAGATGGCGGCACGGTCGCTGCGGATCTCGAACAGGAAACTGCGGGCATCGTCGGGCTGGATGCCGACGCACGCGAGCGTCCGCGACGCGTGGCGGCCGCTCGTGGCCCAACTTGGTTCGTGAAAGGGATCTAATTGAGACATGCGCGGCCACGAGTGCTACCACTGCAAGCAGTGGGTCGAGGAAGGCAAGGCGCACGACTGCTGGACGACGACCGAGGCGGCCCTCACGCGCGATCTGCCGGAGGATCTTCAGGACGCGTGGGAACGGCTGCGTGAGACTGCTGCCTCGTACGGCGAGCAGCGCATCTACGCCTCGCACAAATCAATCATGTTCTCGCGCAAGTCCTGCTACTTCTTCGTGCGTCCGAAACGGAACCATCTCGAGGTCTGCATCTTCCTCGGTCGCGCCCTGAAATCGCCGCAGGTCCGGCGCGTGGACCGCGCGTCGAAGTCGAAGACCGCGCATACCATTCACATCAGGCACCGGGACGAGGTCGAGGCGCCACTCACTGACTGGCTTCGTGAAGCCTACGAGCTGTCGCCGCAGCCGGTGATGAAATCGAAGTCAGTCGAAGCGAAGCGGAAGACCGCGCGCAAGACGGTCCGAAGCAAGAGAAAGCGGCGCTAAGAAATGATTTCCTGGGGTACTCGGGAAGCGCGCTGGGTCCTGTTCGCCACAGTGCTCGGATCCGGCATCGCCTTTCTGGACATGACGGTGGTGAACGTCGCACTGCCGACGATCGGCAAGGACCTGAATGCGAGCGTGGCCGGCTTGCAGTGGATCGTGAACGGCTACACCCTAACGCTCGCGTCCCTGATCCTCATCGGCGGCTCGCTCGGCGACCGGTTCGGGCGCCGGCGTGTCTTCCTCATCGGCATCGTGTGGTTCGCCGCCGCGTCATTGCTCTGTGGTCTGGCTCCTTCCGCCGGAACGCTCGTCGCAGCGCGGGCGCTGCAGGGCGTCGGCGGCGCGCTGCTGACGCCGGGCAGCCTCGCCATCATTCAGGCATCGTTCTCTCCTGGCGATCGCGCGCGAGCCGTGGGCGCCTGGTCCGGACTGTCGGGAATTGCCGGCGCGATCGGGCCCTTCGTCGGCGGCTGGCTCGTCGATGCGGCATCGTGGCGGCTGATCTTTCTCGTCAACGTCCCGCTCGCCATCGCGGCCGTTGCCGTGACGCTCCGCTACGTCCCCGAGACACGCGATCCGGCGTCAGGCCCGGGCGGCATCGACCTGGCGGGCGCAGCGCTCACGGCCGTCGGACTGGGCGGGATCTCCTGGGCGCTGATCGAGAGGGGCGAGCGAGGCTTCGGCGGAGCGCTGCTCGCCGTCGGCGGCGTCGGTGTAGCCGCGCTCCTCGGATTCCTCGCGCTGGAGTGGCGCGTGAAAGATCCAATGCTTCCGCTCGAGATCTTCCGATCGCGGCAGTTCACTGCGGCCAATCTCGTGACCTTCGTCGTGTACGCCAGTCTCGGCATCACGTTCTTCCTGCTCGTCATCTATCTTCAGCAGGTTCTCCGGTACTCGCCCATGGAGGCGGGGCTCGCAACACTGCCGGTGACCGTCCTGATGCTCGCGCTCTCTGCTCGCGCCGGCCAGCTCGCCGATCGCATCGGGCCTCGCGTGCCGATGGCCCTCGGGCCACTCGGTATCGCCGGCGGACTCTTCCTGCTGAGCCGACTGCGCCAGGGAGACACCTATCTCGGTGACGTCTTGCCGGGCGTCGTCGTTTTCGGCCTCGGGCTGACGCTGACTGTCGCGCCGCTCACTGCAACCGTGCTCGCCGCCGCGTCCCAGCGGTACGCCGGCATCGCTTCCGGCGTCAACAACGCCGTCTCGCGCGGCGCCGGGATGCTCGCGATCGCGGTGATTCCCGGGATTGCCGGTTTGACCGGGCACGCCTACCAAAACCCCGTCGTGTTCGCGAGTGGCTTCCGTGTTGCGATGCTGATCAGCGCTGCGCTGTCCGCAGGTGGCGGTGCGCTCGCGTGGCTGTTCATCCGAAACGATGTAGCCGGCCGCGCTCACCCGTGCCCGGCGGGCCAGCTCGATCGGCGGCACTACTGCGCCATCGACGGCGCCCCGCTCGCCACCGAACGGGACGCCGAGCGAGCCACGCGCCCCGCCGCGTGACGCCGCTCAGGGCGCCCGGCGCACGCCGCCCGCTTCGGCCAGGACGAGAGGCGCCTGGGCACAAACGGGTTCGGGCGCGAGCACGAACCAGGCGATGCCGGCCCGTAGCGGCAGGCGGCGCACTTCCCGTCCGGTCGCCCGATCCACATACACCGCGTCGAACGACCCGTCCGTTCCCATCAGCCCGCGCCACATGACCGAGGCGTTCTCGAACCGCGCCTGTGCAGCGTCGCTGTACGAGGACTGAGCGATGTGTTCCGAGCTGCACGAACAGCTCACTACCGTTCATGATCGTGAGGAACACCGGTTGAGCCGAGTGCTCGACTGCGGCGCCGGCGCGGAGCGCGGCGCCCCACGCGAGGCGAATCGGATAACCGCGGCGAACCGCTGCGAACAGATCCTCTTTTGCGCCCGCCAATGGTTTGCCGTCCGCGTCGTGGCGGTATACGAGGCGCCATTCGGGGGGCTGGCACGCGGCCAGGCACCACGTACTGGACACTCGAACGGACGGCGCCGCCGTCCCGTCACTGAACTGGCCCGCGAGCGTCCCGGTCGTGCCGAGCAGCCCCGTCCACCGTTGTTCGATGGCCGGCATGTCGATGCGAGGCGGATCGACACGCGGCGACTGGCGCTGGATATCGGCGACCTGCGTGAAGATCTCGCCTTGCCAGTCGGTAAGAAAGCGCGCGTCCGCCCAGTGCGTCAAATCGATCGTACCGTCTCGGTTGCCGTCGATCGACCAGCCGACGCGGATCGCCGAACCCTGATGCACCGCGCGGCGCAGCGCATCCTTGGAGCCCTCCGTTGCCGTGCCGTCAGGAGCAATCGTCACGAGGTGTCCGGCACAGGTCGGCGTCTGTGCGGCTGGCGCGTGTCCGAAGAGCGAAACGAGTCCTATCGCAACCATCAGTGTTCGCATGCCCCATAGGGACGCGCGAACGTGCAAGAGGGTTCCCGTCGCCTCGAACGCCGGTTATCTGCCCGCGAGGGTGGCGGCGGCGTGGTTCGAGACGCCGAGTACATGGTCAACCACATCACCTCACGACGCCATCGAGCGACTCCTGCAGATAGAGCACGGCTGAACCGGTGGCGTCGCTGATCATGCGGAACAGACGGAATTCGCGAGCGCCCCGCCAGAACGTGAGCTCGTCGTGAAACGCCATGTCCGGCGGCACGCGCGGCACGTTGGCGATTTCCTCTACGAAGCGTGCAGTCTCGCCGATCTCTCGTTCGCGCTCCCTGCGAAGATCGTCCGTCAGGATGGTTCCATCGTTCAACCGGCCGGTCCGGATCCCCGCGTCGAGCGCTTCCTTTATGAGCGTGAGCTGGCCCGCCGATGCCAGGGCCTGCAGGGCCGCGAGCAGCGAGGCTGGCAGTCCGACGCAGAGTCAATCGTACCAAGCAGGAAGAAGGCAGGACCGGGACACTTCATCGCTCCCTTCTCGCGCCGGGAGCATTGCCTGAATGGAAAAGGCGAAGCCCCCGGCAGAGATCCCACGCGTCCGACGACCGCCTCGATGAACTTCGTGAAGCCGCACATGCCGTTTCCGGCTGCCTCGGATCTCCTCAGCCTGAACTACCAGGGAGAAGGGATTCGCGACGCTCCTGAATACGCGAATCTCCAGGGCATCCGCACCCCGCCGCTGTACCCGGCGTTCCGTGAGGCCTTCCCCGAAAAGCTGATCGTCAGCGCGGAGAACGCTGCCGCCGTGAGCAGTCGGGGAGAGTATCTGTTCCCCGTCGTCGACGGCGTCAGCGCGCCGGTCGGAGACGGCCGCGGCGGTGAGTCGACGCGGCAGCACGTCAGCGCATACGAGTTGTCCACAGCGCCGTTCGGCTCCTCGCCCGACAAGGTCTTTTGCGTTACTGGGTCGTCACCAGTATGTCGCGGGCGGGTTCGTTTGGAGCGGGTGGGACTACCTGGGCGAGCCGACTCCGTACTACGGCGCACGCAGCTCGTAATTCGGAATCATCGATCTGGCGGCCTCGCGCGAACAACATGGTGCGTTTCAAGGTGTCCGGGCCGGGCGAGATCGTCGCGACCGACAATGGAGACCCGACCTGCTTCGTGCCGTTCCCGTCACACGAGCGCGAGGCCTTCAACGGCCTGTCCCTCGTCATCGTTCGAGCGAAGAAAGGGCAAACGGGCCGCGTCACCGTCACGGCATCGGGTGATGGACTGACCGACGGAGTGGCGGTCATCACTGCGGCGGCAAATCGGGGATGATACGTATCGCAGAGGGGAGCGACAGGCATGGTTGACCGCCGGCGACACATCTTCTCGACCGCCGTTGGCCTTCTCGTCGTTGGCCTCGCTTTGATCGGCGCGAGCCGGTCCGGGATCGCGCCCGCGGACGAGCCGATCGAATTGGCCGTGGACGCGTCCAAGGCGGGCGCGAAAATCGACCGCAACATCTTCGGCCAGTTCGCCGAACATCTCGGCCACGGCGTGTACGAAGGCATCTGGGTCGGCCCCAAGTCCCCCATCCCCAATACCCGCGGCATCCGCAACGACGCCGTGGCCGCGCTCAAGGCGCTCAAGGTTCCCAACGTCCGCTGGCCCGGCGGCTGCTTTGCCGACGAATACCACTGGCGCAACGGCATCGGGCCGTCCGGCACGCGCGCCGTTACGCTCAATCCAAACTGGGGCGGCGTGACCGAGCCGAACACCTTCGGCACGCACGAGTTCATGGACTTTCTCGATCAGATCGGCGCCGAAGCGTTCATCTCGGTCAACGTCGGGTCGGGGACGCCGCAGGAAGCGGCGGAATGGCTCGAATACCTGACCACCGCGCAGCCGACGACGCTCGCGAAAGAGCGGGCGGCGAACGGCCATCCCGCGCCCTATAAGGTCGCCTACCTGGGCATCGGCAACGAGAGCTGGGACTGCGGCGGCAACATGACGCCGGACCACTACCTGAGCCAGCTCAAGATCTACAGCCGCTTCGTCAGGAACTTCAATCCGGCGCAGCAGGAGGACGGACAGCGGATGCAGAAGATCGCCGTGGGGCCCGGTGGCGGCGGCGAGCCCCGGTGGACGGAATGGACCGACGTGATCATGAAGGCCTGGCAGGGTCACCAGTGGAGCTGGGACATCGACGGCCTCTCCTTGCACAACTACACCGTGGTGCGCTGGCCGCCGAAGTACGCTTCAGTCGGGTTCGGAGTGGCCGAATACAGCGACATCCTCAAAGCCACGCTGGACATGGAGAATCTCGTCGCGACGCACTCGGCCATCATGGACAAGTATGATCCCCAGAAGAAGATCGCTCTTGTCGTCGACGAGTGGGGCGCGTGGTACGCGCCGCTGCCAGGCAGCAAGGAGGGCTTTCTCGTCCAGCAGAACAGCCTGCGCGACGCCATCCTCGCCTCGCTCAACCTGAACATCTTCGCCCGTCATGCGGATCGCGTCCGGATGGCGAATATTGCTCAAATGATCAACGTGCTGCAGGCCATGATCATCACGGACAAGGAGAAGATGGTCCTGACCCCGACGTATCACGTTTTCAAGATGTACGTGCCTTTCCAGGAGGCCACGTTCGTGCCGGTCACGTTCAACGCGGGCAGCTACACGCACGGCGACGTTACGCTGCCCCGCGTGGATGCCATCGCCGCGAAGGATGCGGCCGGCACGCTATGGCTCGCCGTCACCAATATCGATCCCACGCGTCCCGTCGAAGTCGCGGCGCGCCTGGTTGGCATAAGCGGCAAAAGCGCAGCAGGCGAAACCCTGACGGCCGCTGCCGTGGACAGCGTGAACACCGTCGAGACACCCCGGGCAGTGACGCCGAAGCCGGTCTCGGCGAAAGTGCAAGGCGACCGGCTGACCCTGACACTGGAGCCGAGGTCCGTAACGATCCTGTCAGTTCGGCAGTGACGCCGCTTCAGCCATGCGTCTCCTCCTCTCGCTGATTCTCATCCCCCTGACCATCGCCATGTCGGGCGAGCCGGCACCGGCGCAGGGCGCTCGCCACGTCCTCACGAGCGTCGAACAGAACATCGACGTTGGAGACTGGCAGATTTCAGCACGCGACACTGGCGTGGCTGCCGACGTCCCGTGGTCCGTGCGGCGGCAGCGGCTGCACGGCGGCAAGCAGGACGGCGTCGATCTGATCGTGATCGACAACGGACGGATGACGCTGACGCTCGTGCCCACCCGCGGCATGGGCATCCTGCGTGTCGTGCTGGGGGATCTGAGGCTGGGCTGGGACTCCCCGGTGCGCGAAGTCGTGCACCCCAAGTACGTCAACCTCGAGGCGCGCGGGGGCCTCGGCTGGCTCGAGGGCTTCAACGAATGGCTGGCACGTTGCGGGCTCGAATGGGCCGGCCACCCCGGTCCCGATCGCTTCGTCAACAACGTCGGCGAGCAGGCGGAGATGAACCTGACGCTGCACGGGAAAGTGGCGAACATCCCCGCATCCGAAGTGGAGGTGATCGTCGAACGCGAGCCGCGTCCTCGTATCCGGGTGAGGGGTCGCGTCGATGAGCGGGCGTTCTACGGTCCCAAGCTGGAGCTCTGGACCGAGGTCTGGACGGAGCCGGCGAGCGCGACGTTCCGGATCGAGGATGCGCTCACCAACCGCGGCGCGTTCGAGTCGGAGTTCCAGCTTCTGTACCACGTGAACTACGGTCCGCCGCTTCTCGGGGCCGGCGCGCGTTTCTCAGGTGCGGTCCGGCGCGTGACGCCGTTCAACGCGCACGCGGCGAAGGACATCGCGACGTACGCCGAGTACGCCGGACCCGTTCGGGGATTCGTCGAGCAGGTCTACAACCTGCACCCTTTCGCCGATCGCGAGGGCCGCAGCATCCTGATGCTGAGCAATGCAGCCCGCGACCGCGCCGTGTCGATGGGCTTCGCCGTCGCGGAACTCCCTTACGTCACGCTCTGGAAGAATCTGACCGCGCTGGAAGAGGGATACGTCACGGGACTCGAGCCCGGCACGGGGTTCCCGTACCCGCGCCGGCTCGAGCGCGAGGCCGGACGCGTGCCAAGGCTGAAGCCCGGTGAAACTCGCCGCTTCGCGATCGACGTCGGCGTGCACACAACGGCGGCATCCGTCACGACGGTCGACGAACAGATCAAGCGGATCCAGAGCGGACGCTCCCCTCAGATCGATCGCGCGCCCGAACGTTGACGGTTATTTACGAGTGAGCGCCGCGGTTGAGCGTGTAGCGCATCACCCCGGCGTGCCGCCCGCCCTTGACGCGCTCGAGGTCGTAGACGTCGCCGGCCGGGCCCGGGGCGCCCGCCTGGACGCGTGCAATCGCGGCGCGATCGTCATCGTCCAGCGTAATCGCGCAAGCGCGCTGAAGTTGATCGAGATGACCCGCGTGGCGCGCTCCAACAATGACGCCGGCCACGCCCGGTTGATCGAGCACCCATCGGATCGCGACTGCTGAGATGCCGGCGCGGTGACGCACGGCGACGCCCTCGAGCGCGGCGAGTAACACCTGGAAGCGGTCCCACCCGCCGAACTCCTCGACGATCAACCGGTACTTCACCAGGGATCGGTTCTCGAGCGGCAGCGCGGGCTCGGCGCGCCGCAGGTAACGCTCGCCGAGGAAACCTCCCGCCACGGCGCCGTAGCAGAGCAGGTGGATGCCGCGGTCGGCGCAGAACGTGGCCATGCCGCCAGCCGGACGCCGATCCAGCACCGAGTACTGCACCTGATGCGTCGCAATCGGCACGCCCGCGGCGAGGATCTCGGTCAGCCGCGGGCGATCGAAGTTGGTGAGGCCGACGTTCCGGATCTTGCCGGCGCGGCGCAGTTCGTCGAGCCACGCGGCGGCCTCGACGTATCCGGGCACGTCGAAGTCCCACCAGTGGAGCTGAACGAGATCGATTCGCTCGACTTGCAGCCGGGTCAGGGATCGGTCGACGCCGCGCACGACGTCGGCGCGCGAGTGTGACGGGAGGCGATCAAGGTCGGGCACGTACTTCGTGTGCACCTGCACCGCGGGAGCGTCGCCGCGGGCGCGCCGACGCGCCAGCCAGTCGCCGATCGTGGCCTCGACGCCCGTGTAGATGTCGGCGCAATCGAAGGTGGTGATCCCAGCGGCGACAAAGCGATCCATGTCGCCTGCGGGATCGGTTGAGACCGTTTCGCTGTGGCCGGTTGCGAGCTGCCAGCCGCCCTTCAGCAGGCAGGAGATTTCGTAGTCGGGCGCGATGCGGACGCGCGGCGGCGCAGCGGTCATCGCGATTCGGGCGTCACGCCGGCGGCAGCGGCACCGCTGTCACTTCGCCGTGGCGGAACGTTCGCAAGCCAGTGCGGGTGATCCGGAAACGCGCGCCGCAGTTGGGGTCGGGGCATGCGATGTCGGCGTCGGTGGTCATCCAGTCGTGCGGGTGAGTGATGCGCTGTTTCGCCGGCAGCAGCGGCAGCAGCGCCGCCAGCGCGTAGATCGAGAACGCCTGTCCCGCGGGCAGCGACAGGTTCTCGCCGCGCAGCTCGAACCAGTCGCCGGCGCGATGCCCGCAGACCATCGGCCGATCGGTCGCCACCACCTCGACGCGCAGATCATAGAGCTCGAATCGGTCGTCGCGTTCGGTCATGGCGGCTCCCTTCCCGCAGACATCGACTGTAATATACGCGCCACCTCCGTGACCCTCGTCCACATTCTGCTCGCAACGCTGGCGGCAGGCGGTCTGCTGCTGGCCGTCCGCTGGATGATGGCGGCCCGTGCGGCCGCGGGCCGAGATCGCGGGGCGCCGTCGGCGCTCGAGCTCGCGGTCGGATTCGTCACCAACCTCTTCGACACGCTGGGCATCGGATCGCTTGCGACGACCACCGCCGTGTTCCGATTGCTGCGGATGGTGCCCGACGAGCTGATCCCGGGCACCATGCTGGTCGGCCACGGGCTGGCGGTAGTGGCACAGGCGCTCATCTTCATCAGCGTGGTCAACGTCGATCAGTGGCAGCTGACGATGCTGATCGCCGTGTGCGTTGCTGGCGGATGGCTTGGCGCCGGCGTGGTCGCGTCGCTTTCTCGACGGGCGGTGCGGCTCGGCATGGGCTGCGCCCTGCTGGCTGCTTCGGTATTCATGCTGCTCGTTCTGTTGGGGCTGTTCCCGGCCGGCGGCGATGCGCTAGTCTTCACGCCGCGCGCGTTCGCGCTCGCGCTCGCGATCAACTTCGCGCTGGGTGCGCTCGTCACGCTCGGCATCGGGAACTACGCCCCGAGCCTCATCGCGTTCAGCCTGCTCGGCATGGACCCGAGGGCCGCCTTCCCGATCATGGCCGGCTCGGGCGCGTTCGTGGCCTGCATCGCGGGCATTCGCTTCGTCAGCACCGGTCGCTTCCAATCCCGCACGGCCCTCGGGCTTGCCGCCGGCGGCATCCCCGGTGTCGTCGTCGCGGCGTGGCTCGTGCAGTCGCTGCCGCTCGACGCGCTGAGGTGGATCGTGCTCGTCGTGGTGGCCTACACCGCTGTCACCCTGATGCGGGCAGGGCTCGCGGTTGGTGTTCGCCCGTGAACACGATCATCACCTGCCCTCGAAGGCGCGCTGCAGCGTCGCAACGTCCAGCTTGTTCATCTGAAGCATCGCGTCCATGGCGCGCTTCGCCTTCGCGGGATCCTTGTCGCCCAGCATTTCACCGAGGGCGTTCGGGATGATCTGCCACGACAGCCCGAACTTGTCCTTGAGCCAGCCGCAGCGGCCCGGCGACCCGCCGTCCGCCGTGAGCTTCGCCCAGAGGTCGTCGATCTCCTGCTGGGTCTCGCATCCAACGAAGAACGACACGGCCTCGTTGAACGTGAAGGGCGGGCCGGCATTGAGCGCCATGAACCGCTGCCCCTCCAGCTCGAACTCGACCGAGATCACTCGGCCCTGCGCCCGATTCACTGAAATGACCTTCGAGCGCTTGAAGATAGAGGCGTAAAAGTTCATCGCCTCTTCGGCCTGGCTATCGAACCACAGAAACGGCGTAATCTTCGGCATCGTCGGCTCCCTGGAACATGCGGCCGGGCTGTTTCCCGCCGCTTTATGAGTAAGTCGGAGCCGGGCGCCGATTCTCGACATCGCCGGGCGCCGAAGGCTCAGGATTCTCTCAGAAAGGCGGTGAGGTCGGCGGCAACCCGCTCGGGCCGCTCCCAGTTCGGACAGTGGCCCGTCTCGCGGTAGACGATGAGCCTCGCTCCCTTGACGGAGCGGACGACCCGGTCCTGGTCGTCGCGCGGAAAGAGCGCGTCATGCTCGCCCCAGATGAGCAGCGTCGGCGCTAAGATTCCGCTCAGCCGCTGTTCATCGTCAGATGCAAGCAGGCCATCGAAGGTTTCCCGCCAGAGGTGTGCGGGCAGCTTCAGGCTCTCCGCGAGGAGCCCTTCGAAGAAGGACTCCGGCAGCGGAAGGTAAAGGGTGCTCGACTGGAATTCCCGGGCGAACTCCGGCGAGATCGGATCCGACAAGCCGCGCAACGACGTCTGCACGTCCCGCGTCACGGCATTCGACGGCGAGAAGCCCGTGCCGATCAGCACCAGCCGTTTGACACGTTCGGGATGCGAAATGGCGACGCGGCGCGCCACGAAAGATCCGAACGAGTGGCCGACGAGTGTCGCGCGCCCGATGGAGACCGCGTCGAGAAAGGAGACGACGTCAGCGGCGAAGTCGGGGATGCCGTAGCTGGTCTCGGACCGGTCCGAGTCACCGAAGCCGCGCTGGTCGATCGCAAATGTATGAACGTCGGGCGGGAGAAGCGGCGTGACGCGGCTGAACGAGAGCGACGAATCGGGCCAGCCATGCAGGAAGACGACCGGTTCGCCGCCGGTTTCACCGGTCTCCGCGTAGTGAATCTGTGGGCCGGTCCGGAGTTTGGCGGTTGCGAAGCGCATCGCGGCTGCTATCGCCAGTCGCCGAGGCCGTCCATGGCTTCGACGAGGACGACGTCGTACTTGTCGATCATCGGCATGAGCTTCTGCTCGAGCTCGCGCTTCCAGAGTTCCCCCTCGTAGAACTGCGCCTTCATCGGCTCGCGGCTCTCGAGGTCCGGAAACGCCCGCATGAAGAAGAACGTATTCGGATCCTCGATCGAGAGGTACGGTCCCAGGATCTTCATGCCGATCTTCTGATGCGCCGGCACGCTTTTCGACTCGAATATCTCGAGAAACGCGGCGCGCTTTCCCGGCTTTATCTTGTACGTTCGCATTTCGATGATCACAGAACAATGATAGACTCACCGCCCTCTCTCCTATGCTCTGCCGGATTCTGCTGCTGTTCGTAGGTGCGGCCGCGATCGCTGCCGGACAGGGTGCAGCCTCACATCCGAGCCGCGACGTTCTGGCCTCGATGACGGGGGAATACAACGCGGGCTCGGTCATGATCACGATCGGGCTCCGGCCGGATGGCACTCTGACGTCGCGCATCGCCCAGACGCCCGAGGCCGAGCTCCAGCACGAACGCGATCTGCGGTTCAGCGTGAAGGGACAACCCGGCGTTGCCGTGGAGTTCCGTCGCAACGCGAAGGGCGAGATCTTCGCCCTGACGTCTCATCAACCGAATGGGAGCATCCCCGCCCTTCGTCAGAGCAAAGACCCTATCGACGCTGCGGTGCTGCCAACCCTCACCGGGATGTACGAAGCGGGTGACAAGAAATTCAGCGTCGAGCTCACTCCCGCAGGAGTGCTGACGTTCACCGTGGTCGGAAGCCCATCTGTCGAGTTGATGTTCGCCCGCGACCTGCTCTTCACCGTCAGGGGAAGCGCCGGCGCGTACATCGAATTCGTGAGCGGGCCCAACGGCGTGATCACCGGCCTCTTCGTGCACAGCGCCACGAGCATCTTCGCGTCCCGCTTCCGCTGAGCGCGTTCGACCGTCAGAACGCTATCCGCTTCATGCCCGTGTAAGGAATCCCGCGCCGGCCACACTACCTTATCGAGGAGCGTGGTGGCACATGATCGAAGTTCGAAACCTCCGAAAAGCCTTCGGGCCGGTCCGCGCCGTGTCGGACGTATCGTTCAGGGCCTCGAACGGCCGGATTACGGGCATCCTCGGCGAGAACGGCGCCGGCAAGACGACCACCCTCGCGCTGATCTGCGGTCTCCTTCGGCCCGATGAGGGTTGGGTCCGTGTCGGCCCCGATGACAGCTCGCCGATCGAGCGCCGGCGGCGGCTCGGCGCCCTTCTCGATCACAAGGGGCTCTACGATCGTCTGACCGCCCGCGAGAACATCGCGTACTTCGGTCGGCTCCAGGGCGTCCTGCCCTGCCTTCTCGAGCGGCGCGTGGAGGACGTCCTGGCCCGACTCGATCTCGCACGGGTCGCCGACCGCCGCGTCGCCGGCTTCTCGCAGGGAGAGCGCATGAAGGTTGCGCTCGGGCGGGCGATCGTTCACTCGCCGGCCCATGTGCTGCTGGACGAACCGACGAACGGTCTGGACATTCCGTCCGTCCATGGCCTCCGTGAAGTGCTCCGGCGAATGAGAGATTCCGGCACGTGCATCCTGTTCTCTACTCACGTGCTCGACGAAGTCCGCGCGCTCTGCGACAACGTCGTCATCATCTCGCGCGGCCGTGTCGTTGCGCAGGGAGACCAGGCCGACATCTGTCGACTCGCCGGGTGCGCGACCCTCGAAGAGGCGTTCCTCGCGTTGACCCACAGAGAGGTGGTGTGCTCGTGACGCTTTCCTTCGTCATAGCGCGAAAAGAGATCCGCGATCACCTCCGCGACACGAGAGCGCTCCTGTCATCGGCGTTCATGGCGCTGATGGGGCCGGCTGTCGTCCTCCTCGTTTCCCTGTCGGATCGGGCGCCCGGGCAGGACGGCGCGCGTGTCTTCGTCGGCATGCTCACGATCTTTGCGCTCGTATCGGCGTTCGCCGGCGCGATCGATGTCGCGATGGACTCGACGGCGGGCGAAAGGGAGCGGCGGTCGTTGATTCCGCTGCTGCTCAACCCCGTGACGCGATCCGAGATCGTTCTCGGCAAGTGGATCGCCGTGACGGCATTCGCCCTGGGCGCCGTCGCCCTCAACAGCGCGGCGCTCGTGGCGGTCCTTGCGTGGGCCGCGCCCGCGCTGCTTGCCGCCCGTGCCGACCAGATCGCGATGTGGATACTGCTCGGTCTCGCGCCTCTCACGGCTCTCGGTGCGGCCGCGAACCTCTTCGTAGCGGTGCTGTGCCGGTCGACGAAGGAGGCGCACACGGCGCTGAGATTCCTCGCGTTCGTGCCGATGCTGATCGGAATGTTTCTCGTATTCTTTCCGTCATGGACCGGCCGCGCCTGGTTCGTGCTGCCGATCGTCGGCCAGCAGACGCTCATCGCGTTGCGCGAGCCGTCGGCTCCGATTGCCGCGAGCGTGATTCTCGCGCTCGTGACGCTCGTAGCCGCGATCGGGCCGCTCGTCGGCGCGACCCGCGTGCTGAGCCGCGATGACATCCTCTCCGCGTGAGCGCACGCGAGCCGAGCTCGAGCGATGGTTCGACGAGCTGCTTGCGGCCTATGGATCGGCGCTCGGGCGTCTGGCCGCGAGCTACACGCGCAGCGCGGCCGAGCAGGAAGATCTCGTCCAGGAGATCGCGCTCGCGATTTGGGGCGCGCTCCCGCATTTCCGGGGCGAGTGTTCGGAGCGCACCTTTCTTTTTCGTATTGCCCACAACCGCGCCCTCGCGCACGTGGCGCGGCGCCGGCTGCCGCTCGCCGAGTCGGACGCGATCCCGGAGATCGAGGACGCCACACCCGATCCCGAAGCGGCGCTGTCGAGCGAGCAGGAGGGCCGGCTTCTCATGGCGGCCATTCAGCGCCTTCCCGTGGCTTACGCGCAGGTCGTGACGCTGATGCTCGAAGGCATGACGTATCAGGAGATCGCTGAAGTGCTCGGCATCAGCGAGACGAACGTCGGCGCGCGGCTGACCCGCGGGCGGGACATGCTGCGCAGATTGTTGAGGAGCGCGAATGCAGGCTGACGTCGAACTCGGTCTCTGGCAGCGGCAGTGGAGGGCGGAGCCTTACGATCCGTCGGCTCTGAAGCAGCGCGTTGAGCGTGAGACGCGCGCCATGCGCCGATTCGTCATCGGTGAAATCGCCGTCACGATCGTCTTCGGCGGAGGGAGCCTCGCGTGGGCCGCGCTGTCGGTCCGGACCGACGCCCTCGTGCTCGCCCTCGGCGTATGGGCCTTCATCGCGATGGCGTGGACGATATCGTTCCTGCTGCGCCGGGGGGCGTGGGCGCCGGTCACGGCAACGACGACGGCGTTCCTCGAGCTGTCGATCCTGCGGTGCCGGCGCCGGCGGGAGTCGATCGGCGCTCAGTCCGTGCTGTACGTCCTGATTGTCGGATTCGACCTCACCTGGATCTATTTCGCACGGCCGTCGCGTGCCGCGCACGGCATCGCCGCCTTCCTGACGAGCGGCGAGATCGCGTGGGTCTGGGGCGTCACGCTCGCACTTGCCGTGTTCGCGGTCTGGCAGAAACGACGGCTCGGACGAGAGCTCGAGATGCTGACGCGTCTGCAGCGGCAGATCGGAGGCGGATAGCCGATGCGGATCGGAGCGGCCGGCCTGAAGCTCAGCGCCTCAGGTCCGGACACAGGAATGGCTTGTCGAGGAGCTCGAGGGACTTCCACGGCTGCCACTCTCCGCCCAGCTTGAGCCGGAGACGCATCCGGCGCTCACCCGGCTCCACTTCAGCGTCGATCCGGGCCGTATCCTCGGTGATGGTGAGTGATCGTTCGCCAGTGGGACGCCAGGTGGACAACCGATAGACCTCGACGCAGGAGGTCTGCATCAGGGTACCGTTGCTGAAAAAGACGTACAGCGATCCAAGTGGTGCGTCCGCCGGCTGCGCCACCCGCCAGGCCTTGTTCGCGAAGGAGTGCGCCGGCGAGGCGTCTCGACCGGCAGCCGACTGTGAATCCTGTGATGCCGAACAGCCGATGACGCTGCAGACCAGCAGTAACAGTCCGCAGTGATGGAAACAGTCATGAACAACCTGGTGATCTCGCCGGCCCGGAGACCGCGGATGCTCACGCTCATCTACTGCCTCCAGGTCTACGACGATGTCGTGATGCTGTCCGGCCTGTTCAAGAACAGAACGAGCGTCAACGCCGGCGTCATTCACCCGAACCACCTCTACGTCCACACGCCGCTGCCGCCCCGGATCTAGCCATTCCCTGTCGCCATCACTCCGCGCGCAGCGCCTTGAGCGGATCCTGGCGCGCGGCGCGGTACGCAGGCAGCAGGCTGGCCAGGAGCGCAACGGCAGCCAGGGTGCCGGCGGCGCCGGCGAGCGTCATGGGATCGAGGGCGCTCACGCCGAACACGAGCCGTTCGAGGACGCGCGCGGCGCCAAACGCCGCCACGCCGCCGGCGGCAATGCCGGCAAGTGTCGGCGTCATGCCCTCGAGGACCACGAGGCGGAGCACATCCGGCGTCCGCGCGCCCAACGCGGTTCGGATCCCGATCTCCCGGCTGCGGCCGCGGGCGATATACGAGAGGACGCTGTAGATGCCGACCGATGCGAGCGTCAGGGCGACGGCGGCAAAGAGCCCGAGCAGGACCGCGCTGAAGCGCTGCGACGTCAACGTCTCATCCCTCACCGAATCCATCGTCCGCAGCTCTTCGATCGGCTGATCGGGATCGAGCTTGTGGATGATGTCCGCGGCGGGGCGCGCGAGCGACGTCGGGGGGACCGACGTCCGCAGGACGAGCGCCAGGCTGTTCCACGAGTACTCTCGTGAGTACTCGTAAACGGTTGGCGCCGCGGCTTCCGACAGCTCCCCCTGCTTGACGTCGCCGACGATCCCGACCACCTGCTTGAGCACGGTCCTGGACTGAAGCGGCAGCGTCACGCGGCGGCCGATCGGATCGTCGTCGCCCCAGAGCAGCGTCGCCGCAGAGCGGCTCACGAGCATCGACTCTACGTCGCCCGCCACGAAGTCGCGCCCGCGCAGGAGGGGGATGCCCATCGCGCGCAGGTAGCCCGGCGTGATTTTCCGGACTTCGACCGTCGGCTGATCTCGCGGCAGAAGCTCCGCGTGCCCCTCTTTCACGATCGGCTGGACAGAGCCGCCCCGGAACGGAAGGTCGTCGATCGCGCCCGCCGCCTGGACCCCCGGGAGCGCGCGAACACGCTCGAGCGCGGTATCGAAAAAGCCAGAGACGTGCGCCGCCTCTTTGTAGCGCGTCTCCGGAAGCGTGACGCGCATGGTCAGCACGTTGCGTGGATCGAAGCCCGCATCGACACCGCGAAGCGCGAGGAGGCTGCGGAGCATCACCCCTGCGCCCATCAGCAGCACGAGCGAGAGCGCGACCTCGCAGACGATGAGCAGCCGGCGCGTGCGGATCCCGACCGTGCCTTCCTGCCGGCCGCCTTCCTTCAGCGCGTCTGTCAGATCGACGCGCCCCGCTCTGAGCGCCGGAAGCGCCCCGGCCAGGATCCCCGTCAGGATCGATGCGGCGAACACGAAGAGCAGGACGCGGCCGTCGATCGAGATCTCGTCGGCGCGCGGTACCTGGTCGGCGAGAAGCGTCGCACCGGCGTCGAGGCTGACCTGCGCGAGGAGTAGACCGACGGCGCCGCCGATGAGCCCGAGCACGAGGGCTTCGATCAGGAGCTGTTGGAAGACCCGGGCGCGGCCCGCACCCAGCGCCGACCGGATCGCGAGCTCCTTCCGGCGCGCGAGCGACCGCGCGAGGATCAGGTTGCCGACGTTCGCGCAAGCGATCAGGAGAACCAGGGCGACCGCAGCGAGCAGCACCAGGAGCGACATCCGGACGTCGCCCACAAGGAGCTCGTGCAGCGGCACGACAGTTGCGCCCCAGCCTGCGTTCTCCTTGGGAAACTCTTTCTCGAGCCGCGTGGAGATGACGCGCATCTCGGCGTCGGCCTGCGCCGCATCAACCCCCGCATTCAGCCGCGCGACGACCTGGGCGTTGTGGTTCTCGCGCACGGCGCGCTCATCATCGGTGTAAGCAAGCGGCACCCAGAGGTCCCTGGCGGTGGCACCCCAGGCGGCGACCGAAAAGCTCGCGGGCATGACGCCGACGATCGTGTACGGTTCACCGTCGAGCCGGAGCGAACGGCCGACGACGTCCGGCGCCGCGCCAAAATGGCTCTTCCAGAATCTGTCGCTGAGGATCACCACCTGGCGGCGTGCCTGGGAATCCTCTTCGGGGAGAAACACTCGGCCGAGCGCCGGCCGTACCCGGACGATCTCGAAGAAGTCGGCGCCGACGGCGCCCGCCACGATGGACTCCGCGGTTCCGGCGCCCGTGAGCGTGAATTGACGGAACCGATAGATCGCCATCCGCTCGAAGCGGCGGGCGTCGCGCTTCCAGTCGTAGAAGTTCGCCGGTGAGACCGCGAACGTCGGCATGCCGGGGAATGCGTCCTGCGGCGGCACGTGAAAGATCCGCACGAGCCGATCTGGCTCCTCGAAGGGCAGCGGGCGCAGGAGCACCGAGTTGACCATGCTGAAGATCGCCGTGTTGGCGCCGATGCCGAGCGCGAGGACGGCGACGACGGCGAGCGCGAACGAAGGGGCGCGCAGGAGTACGCGGAAGGCATAACGAATATCGGCAATCAACGTCTGCACGATGGAGTCTCCAGGTGAAGGTGACGACTGAGCAGATGGCAGGTCGCGGTTCACCGGCGGCGGCGATACGAGGCAGCGCACCGCCTGCCACCAGAACCACGCGCGGGCCGCTCTCGGCGAGTCTGACGACCGCGCGAAAAACTCCTCTTCGAGATCACCCACGACGAACTCGCGCCACTCGGCGCCAAGACGGCGTGTGAGCAGCCAGACGGCCACGCGGGGAGGTCTGCGCCTCACTTCGCCTCCAGCCGGCGCTCGAGGCCATCGACCATCGACGCGAACGCCTGATACGCCTGTTGCAGCGCGGCGACGCCCGCCGGTCGAAGCGCGTAGAACTTGCGGCGCCGGCCGCCCCGCTCAGGCGTGGGGTCGCCGACCCACGATCGCAGCAGCCCCTTCCGCTCGAGGCGGTCGAGCGTGGTGTAGACAGCGTTGATCGAGACGTCGCGCCCGGATCTGGCGTGAATCTCCTGACGAATCGCCGCCCCGTACGCGTCAGGATCGAGACGCAGGACTCCGAGCAGCACGAGCTGCTCGAAGTCGCCGAGCGCCGGCGATTTCGGCTTCAACCACATTGTGGGGGATATTCTACCCCGCGTGACGTCACATCCGGTGAATTCCGTTCGTCAGTACTATTACGGAGCTCGTTGAGCGAATGTGACCATGCAGGCGCACGAGTGGCTGGCGGAGCGATTCGAGGAGAAGCGAGGGCACCTCAGAGGTGTCGCGTACCGGATGCTCGGCTCGATGAGCGAGGCTGAGGACGCCGTGCAGGAAGCCTGGCTCCGGCTGAGTCGATCGGACTCGAGCGAGGTCGAGAACCTCGGCGGGTGGCTGACGACGGTGGTTTCGCGCGTGTGCCTGGACATGCTGCGCTCGCGCAAGTCGCGACGCGAAGAGGCGTTCGACGTGCACGTGCCCGAGCCGATCGCGCGCGCCGGAGAAGGGGCCGATCCGGAGCGCGAGGCCGTGCTCGCCGATTCGGTTGGCCTCGCGCTGCTCGTGGTCCTGGACACGCTCGATCCGGCGGAGCGGATCGCGTTCGTGCTGCACGACATGTTCGCCGTGTCGTTCGACGAGATCGCCGCGATCGTCGGGCGTTCTCCTGCAGCGGCGCGGCAGCTCGCGAGCCGCGCCCGGCGGCGCGTGCAGGGATCGTCAGCCGTCCCGGATGCCGATCTCGAGGGTCAGCGCGAAGTGATCGATGCGTTTCTCGCCGCGCTGCGCGGCGGTGACGTCGAAGCGCTTCTTTCGGTGCTCGACCCCGATGTCGTGGTTCGAGCCGACGGTGCCGTCGCGCGCGGCGGGCCGAGCGAAATCCGCGGCGCGCGTGTCTGGGCCAGGCAGGCTGTCATGTTCTCTCAGGGCGCGCGGTTCGCGCGGCCCGCGCTCGTCAATGGCACCGTCGGCGTCGTCTTCGCGCCGCGCGGCCGGCTGGTCAGGGTCGTGCGCGTCACCATCGCCGGCGGAAAGATCGCGCAGATCGACGTCATCGGCGATCCGGATCGCCTCCGTGAGCTCGAGCTTGCCGTGCTCGATTGAGCGCGGCCCGATTCAGTCTTCGCCCTCGAACCCCACGCACGACACGTTTGGATTCCAGTCCGAGAACGTCCCGCGTGGATTGTTCTTCCACGCCCAGACGTGCAGCTCGTAAAACGCGTCCGGCCCGTAACGGTTCGGCCCCGGGATCAAATGAAACAGGTGCCCCATCAAGATCGGTTGAATACCGGGATTGCCGGCCTGCCACGCGGCCGCCGGAGCGATGTACTCGGCGGCGACGAGTCGAAACCGGCCGTTCTTCGGCTCGTACAAGAGTGCCTCGGGCTCGTCGACATCAAGGGTGCCGTCGAACAAGCTCAACTTCACCAAGTGAACACCCATCGCGCCTTCTTCCGGCCCGCTGACGCAGTTCTGAGTGTCCGCGTATCCCGCCGCGATCGCAGCGGCCGGGTCCAGAAACTGCTCGGTGGCGCGCCGAACGGCGCCCGGAAGTGCGTCGGCGCCGTGTCCCATGCGTTGTGCAACGTGGGTGGCATGCTGCGTGTGATCGCTCTCTGCGACGATTGCCGGCGCCGGCACGAGCAGCGCGGTCGCCATTGCACACACAAGGAGATGTTTGACGTGCATAGTCGTTTCCTTTCGACACGATCAGAGAACGACTGTGACGAGAGAACCGGACAGAACGGTTGAGGTCAAATCACCGGCTTGATGTCCACGACGAGCGTGCCGTCGATCGCTTCGATTGGTCCGATGCGAAGCCGGTTCCCGTCGATGGCGCGCACCACGACTGGATGAAGGCCGAGCGGGTTCGGCCTGTCGGGCGAGCGGGTGGCGAAGACACCGCTCATCGTCCTGCGGCGGTCGGACCGCGGGCGCACCTTGAATACGTCGCGTCGCGCGCGATGAAACCAGGTGATGACGACGATCTCGTCGCCGGCGGCGATGCCCGGCAGTCCCTTCGCCGCCCACGGATACACCTCCAGCCACGCCTCCGGCGCTCCTTCCGATCCCTGCCTGGGCGCCTGCGCGCGGGTCTTGAGATCGGATCGGATGACGCCGACCGGGCGGAGTCGAGGTCCGGCCTGCATGACGGGCAGATCATAAAATGAGACTTGTACGGCGCGTCGCCTACTGATGAGTTGTCGAATGCTCGACGAAGTCGAACACGGCCGCGAGTGCTACGAACGCCGCGCGTGGAGCGAGGCTTACCGGGCGCTTTCGTGCGCTGACCAGTCCACGCCGCTCTCAGCCGCCGATCTCGAGCGGCTGGCCACGGCTGCATTCCTGACAGGGCGCGATCTCGAATTCCAGGAAGTGCTGGAGCGCCTCCATCGCGGCTATGTCGACGCCGACGACGCACAGCGCGCGGCGCGCTGCGCCGGCTGGCTCTCCCTCGGCCTCCTGCTGCGGGGAGAGATCGGGCAGTCGAACGGATGGATCGCCCGGGGGAAGCGGCTCGTCGAAGGGCGGGATTGCGTGGAGCAGGGATACCTGCTTCTTCCCTGCGCGGAGCTGGAGCTTCGTGAAGGCCGCGCTGATGCGGCGTACAAAACCTCCACCGACGCGGCGGCGATCGGCAGACGATTCAGAGATGCGGACCTGACGGCAGCCGCGAGCCACGGGCAGGGCCGTGCGCATATCCAGCAGGGCGAGGTCGCCGCCGGCCTCCGATGCCTCGATGAGACGATGCTCTCGGTGGTCGTGGGCGAGCTGTCGCCGATCATGACGGGCTTGATGTACTGCAGCGTGCTCGACGCATGCGGGCAGGTGTACGCGCTCGGCCGCGCGCGGGAATGGACGTCCGCATTCTCGAAGGTATGCGAACGCGAGCCCGAGTCGGTGATGTTCACAGGCACGTGCCTCGTGCACCGGGCCGAGATCATGCAGTTCGACGGAGCGTGGCCGGATGCGCTGGCGGAGGCGTGCCTGGCGTGCGAGCGTTCGGTACGGGCAAATCGCAGGCCTCCCGGCGCCGCACGCTACCGGCAGGCCGAGATCCATCGGCTGCGTGGCGAGTTCGCGAAGGCCGAAGAGGCGTACCGCGCCGCGAGCCAGGCCGGCTTCGAACCGCAGCCTGGACTCGCCTTGCTCAGGCTCGCCCAGGGCCGCACCGACGCGGCCTGCGCGACCATTGAACGCCTCGTCAGCGCCGCAACGGATCGGCTGCAGCGTGCGTCGCTGCTGCCCGCCTGCCTCGAGATCATGCTGGCTATGGGCCGGACACGTGAAGCGCGGGACGCGTGCGGGGAGTTGCACGCGATTGCGGAAACGTTCGACTCGGACGTACTCCGCGCGTCGGCCGAGCAGTACAAAGGCGCTCTCGCGCTGGCTGAAAGCGAAGCACGAATGGCGCTCGGCCCGCTGCGCGCCGCGTTCGAGCGGTGGGAACGACTGGGGGCTCCGTACGAATCGGCGCGCGTTCGCGTCCTGATCGGGCTCGTGTGCCGGACGCTTGGCGATGAAGATGCCGGTGCGCTCGAGCTCGACGCGGCCAGGGACGTCTTCGAACGACTCGGCGCGCGGCCGGACTTGACGCGCCTCGAATCGATCCGCGCAAACCGCGCGCCCGGCCGTGCCCATCCGCTCACCGTCCGTGAGCTCGACGTTCTTCGTCTCATCGCGCTCGGCAGCACCAACAAGTCGATTGCGGCGACCCTGAGCGTGAGCGAACGAACCGTGGACCGCCACGTCAGCAATATTCTCGACAAGCTGAACGTGCCGTCGCGCGCCGCCGCCACTGCCTACGCCTACGACCACAAGATTCTCTGACGATTGACCTGGCGGAAATCACCCAGTCCTTGCGACGCGCCAGGCTGGGTCCTTTCGCCGAAGCGGTCCGCCGGCCTCCTGTTGCACATTCGAGCTTCGACTCTACGAACGGAGGTCTCATCATGTCGAAGTTCATCGTCACTCGCGCACGTGCGATGCGACTCATCCTGCTCGTTCTGATTCTGATCGACGCCCGCACCGTCTTCGCCGATCGATCCCGGACCTCGGGTCCAAATCCGGTACTCCAGTGGAATCGTGTGGCCAACGAAATTCTTCCCTTCGAGGCCGGGCCAGTCATCGATTCGAGAGCCATGGCGATCCTGCACGCGGCGATCCACGACGCAGTGAACGGGATCGAGCGCCGCTACGCGCCGTACACGGCCGACGTCGAGTCGCCGGACGCATCGCTCGAGGCCTCCGGGGCCACTGCGGCACACGACGTCCTGATCGCGCTCGCGCCCGGCCAGCAGAATCGGATCGAGAAGGAGTACGCGAGCGCGCTCGAACACGTGCCCAATGGGCGCCCGCAGGATCTGGGGGTCGCGCTCGGTCAGGCGGCCGCGCGCGCGAATCTCGAGAGGAGAGCGGCCGACGGCATCGTGCCCCGGCCCTGGCCGCCTCTCGAGGGCCCGATCGCCGAACCTGTGTATGTACCAAACAGGCAAGCCGGGCGACTATGACTTCACGCCCCCGTTCGACGCGCCGCCACTCGGTCCGGGTGCGCTATTTCCGGGACTGGGACGTTTCACGCCCTTCCTGATCGACGTCGCGCGCCATCGTCTCCGCGGCCCTGATCCGCTGCGCAGCAAACGCTACGCACGCGACCTCAATTTCCTGAAGTCGGTCGGCAGCCTGAACAGCACGACGCGGACGGCCGATCAGACCGCCACTTTACATTTCTGGTTCGAGCCGTTCCCAATCTGGAATGACATCGCGAGCACGGTGATCGAGAGGAAACAACTCGATCCCTGGCGGGCGGCCCGCATTCTCGCCCTCGCCAATTTCGCGCTCGTCGACAGCGGCATCGCGTGCTTCGAAGCAAAGTACCGGTTCCGGTTCTGGCGGCCGTATACGGCCATCAGCCGCGCGGGCGAGGATGACAACGATCGCACCGACGCAGACCCGGAATGGCTGCCGCTGCTCTGGACGCCGCCCGGCACGCCGCTGACGTTCCTCATTCCGCCAATTCCCGACTATCCTTCGGCGGCCGCGGACACCTCCGCGGCGGTAGCCGAAGTGCTGGCCGCTCACCTCGGCGATCGAGTCGGCTTTGAGGTCACGAGCACTACGCTGCCTGGTGTGACGCGGCGCTTCAAGAGCTTCAGGCATGCGGCGCGCGAGGCGGCGATGTCGCGCGTCTACGGCGGGATCCACTTTCTGCACGCGGTCGAAGACGGCTACGTGCAGGGAAGGGCATCGGGCGCGAAGTGAGTCGGAAGCTCCCCCGCGTCCGGCGATGAAAAACTCAGCTGCCCGCGAGCGACAGCCGGAACGCGGCCATCTCCTCGCCGTTGCGAACGAGCAGGATGTTGCCGACGAGCGCCGGATGGTTCCAGGTCTTGCCTTCGATTCCGGGAACACGGGCGAGCTCGGTGTACTGGTCGGGCGTCGCCCCGACCAGCGCCAGCTCGCCCTCTTCGGACAACACGAGCAGCACGTCCTGCTCCGGCAGCAGGATCAGCTGACCACTCCCGTAGCGTCCACCCTTCCACTTGCGCGTGCCGTCCTCGACGTCGATGCACGCGAGGATGCTGCCGTCGAAACCGTACGCATGACCCTTGTGGACGACGAAGTCGTTGAAATACGGCTTCAACCCGCGTGAGGTCCAGAGCTCACGAGTGGTCCAGCCGCCCGATCCATGCCCGATTTCGATGCGCCGCATCCCGTGCCCACCCATCGCGTCGGCGGTATTGATCAGAATGTCGCCGTCCGCTGTGACGGCCGGCTGCACGATGCTGACGGCGGGCTGCCACGAGTACTCCCACAGCAGCGTGCCGTCGGCCGGCGCGAGACTCGTCGAGCGCGCGCCTCTCAGCAGCAGGACCTGAGTGACGCCGTCGAGCGTGACGAGGTGCGGCGAGCTGTACCCGCCGCCGCCCGTCGGACCCAGCCAGCGAGGCTTGCCCGTCTCGACGTCGTAAGCCGCGAGCCGGCCCGACGTGGCCACAATGACGACGTCGTCCACAACCAGTGGGGACGAGGTGAAGCCCCAGCCTGGGAGCTCGACGCCTGTGTCGGCGGCCGCGTTGCGCGACCAGACCACCGCGCCGCTGCTCGCGTCGAGAGCGTTAATGAGCCCGGTGGCGCCGAGCGCGTAGACGCGGTTCTTGTGAATCGTTGGAGTCCCGCGTGGACCGGCGCCGCCATTCGACTCCCAGAACCTGACACGGTCGCGGTGTCGCCATACCGGCTCGCCGGTCGATACCTTGTAACAGGCCACGATCTCGTCGTCGCCGCGCTGCTCCTGCGTGTAGAGAAGGTCGCCGCGAACGGCGAACGAGGACCATCCGGGTCCGATCGGCCGACGCCAGATCACGGCCGGCGGCGATGAGGACCAGTCGGTGTTGATCCGGACGCTTCGCACCACGCCGTCGCGCCCGGCCCCGCGAAAGCCCGGCCACTCGGCTGGTGTCTCGACGGCTGCACGCGGGGCTGGATCCACCTTCGGTTCGGCCGTGGGCTTCGCGATCTCGGCCGGCTTGTCGGCCGCCTTCGCCTCCGGCGGTTCCGCAGGAGCTGGCGGTGCCGGGATCGGCGCAGGGATCGGCTTCGGCTCGTCGTTCGCCTGAGCGAGAAGCCGCTGCTCCGGCGTCTCCGTCCATCGCCAGTGAAACAGGCCACCCATTCCCATGACGCCGGACGTGCGAATCATCAAGAACGGCACGCACGCGAGCAGAATGGTTCCGAGCAGTCCCGCAAGCCGCGCACTGCCCGCGAGCCGACGCGTGAGCACCGCCCCGACGACGATGGCGAGGCAGAGAACGGGGATGGAATAGACGTACAGCATCCTTCCCATCATTCCGCCGCGGATGGACTCGTGGACGATCGGCCGCATCGCGACAACCGCCACGACGATCAGGGCGAGGGCAGCCAGGCGCTCGAACCACCGCGCGCGGCTGAAAAACAACCACCAGATGACGATCGCGACGGCACTCAGCATGCCCGCGAATACGACAATGATCCCGAGTGGAAGCCCTGAGATCTCGACGTCTGGTACCAAGCGCGGAACCACGTATCGCATCAGCACGAGCGCGATCGCGAAGGTCACGCCGGGCCAGAGCCTCAGCGGTTTCCGGGAGGTCGACGCGTCAGTTTGCGCTGTGGGCATAAGCGGGAACACCATTCGGGATGGTCAGACCAATGCTGCGGAGAATCAGGTCGTCGGCAGTCGGCTGCGATTTGATGTAGCGAAGCTCGCTGGCGTCCTCCCCTCGATCGCGCAGCAAGGCCATCGTCGATTGCGCCATCACGGACACGCGCAGCTTCATCGCGCTGGTTGCCTGCTTCAAAGGCCGGATGTCCGAGCCGCAAGCAAAATCGTCCAGCAGACGCAACGCATACAGTCGAAGCTGCGATAGCTCGTTGAGGCTCATGACGTCTTCGTCCAAACGCGGCAGATCCCAGAAGTGATGCAGCCGGTCGAGCCGCGCGAGATAGATGTCGGCGAGAAACAGATGAAACCAGCACCGCTGGTAATCGGACGTGCAGTGCAGCGCTTCGTCGTCTCTGACGACGACATAGCGGCCGCGAGGCACGCGGTGGCCGGCAAACGTCACCGGCGACGTGTCGGACAGCCGCATGCCGCCCGTGAAACGCCAGTGGCCGATGTGCACCGTGTCGGCGTGCAGGTCCGCCGCACACAGAATCGTGTCGCTGGTGCCTTCCAGCGGCGCCTTGAAGAGCGCCAGATCGGCAACGCTGGCGAGCGACATGTATTCAAACATTCCATCCAGGCGAACTCCGTCGCGCTCCTTCCGCGCGACGACCGAATGACCGGCGCCCCTCGTGCGTTCGCCGCCCGCGTTGGCCAGGATCAGCGACCTGTTTCTGATCGTCCGGAGGAGCAGCGCCCGTTGAAATCTCGCCACGCTCAGTAACGGCAAGGGCACGCATTGCAAGACACACAGCGGGTAGAGGTGCATCGCGACCGCGATCCCGAGCGGCAGACAGTGGGCCGCGAGTTGCCTGGCCGTCGATGCCGCCGACTCGAACACCACCGAAGCGCGCCGCCCCTGCAGCGGGTACAAGTCGATCTGTGAGCGGAGCCGCCGGAATGCCTCGCGATACACAGCTCGTGCGGCTGGTCCGTCGCCGGCAGCGTTCATCCGATCGAGAAACTCGATGACCGGTTGTGCGGGGCTCGCCGCGATGTGCGCAGCCATCGTCGTCACCGCTTTCCGCGTGGCAGGCGGAACGCAGCCATCTCCTCGCCGTTGCGGACGACGAGCATGCTCCCGACAAGGACCGGATGATTCCAGGTCTTGCCCTCGATCGCCTTGAATCGCGCGAGTTCGATGAATTGATCAGGCCTGGCGTTGACCAGCGCCAGCTCGCCCTCCTCCGATAACACCAGCAGGAGATCCTGGTCGGGCAACAGGACGAGTTGCCCGTTGCCGAACCGGCCGCCCTTCCACTTTCGCGCGCCGTCCCGGAGATCGATGCAGGCAAGGATGCGGCCGTCGAAGCCGAAGGCATGGCCCTCGTGGACGACGAAGTCGTTGAAGTAGGGTTTCAAACTCCTCGACGTCCATCGCTCCTGCGCCGTCCATCCGCTGGGACCGTGCGCAAGCGCGATCCGTCGCGTTCCGCTATCCGTGCTCGCGGAAATCAGAACATCGCCATCGGCGGTCACGGCCGGCTGCACGATGGGAAATCCGCGCCACGGATGATCCCAGAGCCGCTTCCCGTCGGCCGGCACGACGCTCGTCACGCCGGTTGCGCCGATGAGCACAACCTGCGCGACTCCGTCGATCGTGGCGAGTTGCGGCGAGCTGTAACTCACGCCGCCGGCCGGTCCCTTCCAGCGCGGCCGGCCGGTAGCCAGGTCATAAGCGACGAGCCTTCCGGAAACGGCGACGATGACGACGTCGCCGACCACAAGGGGCGAGCTGGAGAAACCCCAGGTGGGAATTTCGGTTTCAGCGTCGGATGCCGCATTGCGCGACCACACGACGGCGCCGTCATCGGCGTCGAGCGCGTTCACGATGCCGGTCGCGCCAAACGTGTACACGCGACCATCGCTCAGGGTTGGTGTGCCTCGCGGCCCGGCCCCGCCGTTCGACTCGAAGAATCGGACGGCGTCTCGATGGGTCCATACTTCCGCGCCGGTCGTTGCGCTGTAGCAGGCGACAACTTCCTCCTCGCCTCGCTGCTCCTGGGTATAAAGAAGATCGCCGCGGACGGCGAACGACGACCAGCCCGGCCCGATCGGGCGGCGCCAGAGCTCGACGGGTGGTGAAGCGGCCCAGTTCGTGTCGATTCGCACGCCTCGAGAGACTCCATCGCGACCCGGTCCGCGAAACCCGGGCCAGTCGACTGGTGTGTGCACCACGGCTGGAACTGACGGAGATTTCGCGGCAGCGGGCCGCGGCGCTGGAACTTCGTCGGCCGATGCCGGGCGTGGCTCGACGCGAGTCTCGAGCGGCGCCGCGGAGCCGCTCGCTGCCGGTCGCCGGTCAGCCTCGGCGAGAAGGCGTTCCTCGGAGCTCTTTGCCCACCGCCAGCCGAAGTCCGCGACATGGTCGCCGCTGATGCCGTTCATCCGGACGAGCGTCCACGCTCCGCTTGCGAACAGGACCACAGCCGAGATCGCTGCGAACCGACGGTGATCCGAAAAGCGACGCGTTGCAGCCGCGCCGGCAACCAGTGCGATGCAGAGGGTGGGTAGCGCGTAAGCAAACAACCAGAGCGGCCCCATCGACTCGTGTCCGAGGGTCCATGCGCCGCCGAGCCCCAGAATCATCAGGGCGAGAACGCTCAACCGCTCGAGCCAGCGGGCTCGGCTGAAGAGCGTCCACCACACGACGACAAGCGCCATAACAGGGAACGTCCACTTCATGCCGAGCGCGAAACCCGCGAACCCGGGGACGACGGCCTTCACGCCGACTCGCGCCACCAACAGCAGCACGACGGCGATGACGCCGGGCCAGAGCCGGAGCGGCTTCGGAAGAGTCCTCTGATCCATTTGCACTACTCGACTATTCAGATCGGAGCGCCTGCAGTACATCGACGCGCGACGCGCGCGCGGCAGGCATCAGCGAGGCGACGACGGCGGCGCAGACGAGCACGGCGGCCGCAGACAGAATCGGGACCGCGCCGGGCAGACGAACGTTGTCGAGATAACTCGACGCCAGACCCGCAAAGAGATAGCCGCCGGCGGCGCCCGCGGCTGTTCCCATCGCCACGATGACGAGGCCTTCGCTGAGCGCGCGCCCGAGCAGGTGGCGCGGCGACGAACCGACCGCAAGCCGCACGCCGAACTCTCGCGTGCGCGCGCTGACCGAAAACGCGAGGACGCCCGCGACCCCGACGACGGCGATGAGAAGCGCGACACCGGCAAAACCTGAAAGCACGAAAGCGTTCAGCCGCTCGGGCGCCAGCACTTCGGCGCGCACGTCCTCGAGCGTCGCGACGCGATCGACGGACTGGGTCGGCGACACCTCGCGAATGATCCGCTTCACCGCCGGCACGAGCGCGTACGGATCGCCGGCCGCGTGCACGAACAAGCGTCCCGCGAAACCTATCTGCTGCACCGGGTAATACAGCGTCATCGCCGGGCCGGGCACGATGTTCTCGTCGTCCACGTCGGCCACCACGCCGACGATGCGGCGCGGCTGCGGTCGTCCATTGAGGAGCGGACCGCCCCACATCAGCTTCCTGTTCAAGGCGCCGCCGTTCGAAAACAACCGCTGTGCCACGCTCTCGCTGACGATCACGACCGGCTCATGTCCGCGCCGATCGTCATCGGTGAATTCGCGGCCGGCGAGGAGCGGCACACCGAGCACGGCGAAGAAGTCCGGCGCCACCATCCGCATCCGC
>DATAFJ010000042.1:0-44682 GCA_036257535.1 Vicinamibacterales bacterium
GCTCCCGCAGTGCACCGTTCTCGAGAACGTGCTGGCTCCCACGCTCGTCGATTCGGCGTCGCGCGATTCGAAGCCGTCGCCCCGCGAGCGTGCCGAGTGGCTCATCGAGCAGGTCGGGCTGACGGCACGGCGCGATCATCGTCCGTCGGAGCTCTCCGGCGGTGAGCGCCAGCGCGCGGCGGTCGCGCGTGCGCTGATCCGGCAGCCGCGGCTGCTCCTGTGCGACGAGCCGACGGGGAATCTCGATCGCGAGTCGGCCGACGCCGTGGCCGCGCTGATCCTCGACCTGCACGCGCGCGAGCGCGCCATCCTGATTGTCGTCACGCACAGCGTCGCGCTCGCCGATCGATTCCCGGCTCGCTACACGCTGGCCGAGCGCCGGCTGGTTCCACGCCCGTGACGCTCGCTTCACTCGCGCTCAAGAGCGCGCGCCACTTCTGGCGCACGAACATCGCCGTCGTCGCCGGAATCGCCTGCGCCGTTGCCGTACTGTCGGGTGCGCTCCTCGTCGGCAACTCCGTCCGGGCGAGCCTTCGGGAACTGGCGTTGAGCCGGTTGGGCCTGACGGATGTCGTGATCGCATCGGGCGGATTCTTCCGTCAGCCGCTCGCGGACGAGATCGCATCCGGCTCTTCCGCCGGACTGATCGTTGTTGACGGCGCAATCACGCACGAGAGCTCCGGCGCCCGCGCGTCTGGCATCGCGGTCTACGGCGTCGACGACCGGTTTTTCCGCTTCCACCGCATCGATCGACGGGCGCCCGGGCGCAACGATGCGCTGCTCAGCCCGGCGCTGGCCGTCGAGCTGGGCGCGAACGAGGGCGACACTGTCCTGCTTCGGGCGCGCAAGCCATCCGACATACCGGCCGAATTCCTCCACGGCAGGCGCGACGAGGTGGGACGTGCGATCCGGCTGCGCGTCGCGGGTGTGCCCGGGCGCGAAGAGCTCGGCGAGTTTTCTCTCCGGGCGTCGCAGGGGGGCGTCAGGGCCGTGTTCGTTCGGCTCGACCGTCTTCAGCGCGACCTCGAGCGCGTCGGGCAGATCAACACGGTGCTTGTCGGGGGAGCCGCGGACGCACCAGCTATCGAGCGTCGCGTCCGCGAGCGAGCGACGCTGGAGGATATCGGCATCCGACTCCGGCCCGTGCCATCCGTGAAATCCGTGGCTTCTTCTGGATTCGCGCAATCCGTGGCGGTCGAAAGTCGCGCCGGGATGCTCGATGACGCCGCGGCGACGGCGGCGATCGAGGCTGCGCGGTCCTTGCAGCAGGAAACGACACCGATTCTGACCTACCTGGCGAACGCCATCCGCATCGGCGGACGCCAGGTGCCTTACTCGCTGGTCACGGCTCTCAATCGCATTTCGAACGTCGACCTGTCTTCACGGCGCGACGGCATCGTCCTGAACGCCTGGGCCGCACGCGAGCTCGGCGCGACGGCGGGTGACAAGGCGACGCTCGACTACTACGTGTGGGATCCCGGCGGACGATTGATCGAACGGTCGGCTTCCTTTCAGGTACTCGCCATCGTTCCGATCGACGCCGCGGACCGCGATTTCGCGCCGGACTATCCCGGTATCACGGAGTCTGAAAGCCTCGCAGACTGGGACCCGCCGTTTCCGCTGGACCTGTCACGGATCAGGCCCGTCGACGAGCAGTACTGGGACGAGCACCGGGCGACACCGAAGGCGTTCGTGTCGCTCCGCACGGGGCAGGAGCTGTGGGGCAGTCGCTACGGCCGGCTGACCGCCGTTCGCATTGCGGGTGGCGCGGGGGTAGAACAAGCTCTTCGCTCGAGGCTCGACCCGCTCGAGGCGGGCCTGACGGTCGTCGACGCGCGGCGTGACGCGCTCGAGGCATCGGCCGGCGCGACCGACTTCGGCGAATACTTCTCGTACTTCAGCTTTTTCCTCGTCGTCTCGGCTCTGCTCCTGGGCGTGCTGTTCTTCCGCCTCGGCGTGGAGCAGCGGCTGCGCGAGATCGGCGCGCTTCGCGCGTTCGGATTCACGATCGCACGCATCCGCCGGCTGTTCGTCCTCGAGGCGGCAGCGCTTGCGGCCGTCGGCGCGCTGCTTGGCGTTCTCGGTGCGGTCGCGTATGCCGCGCTGATCATGCTGGGTTTACGGACGTGGTGGAGCGGCGCCGTCGGCACGTCGGACCTGCGGCTGCACGTCTCCGCGCCGCCGCTCGCGATCGGCGCGCTCGCGGGAATCCTCCTGGCCGTTGCCGTGATTGCCTGGACGCTGCACGCGCTCCGGCGCGCGGCGCCGCGTGCGCTGCTGGCTGGCGACGTCGCCGGCGCTTTCGCTTCGGCTTCAGTCGCGCGGCCGCGCAGGAGGACGTTGACTGCTGTCGCGCTCGCGATCGCCGCGGCGCTGGGCGTCGGAGCCGCGGCGGCGGACGTCATTCCCGATGCGGCGGGATTCTTTCTCGCAGGAGCACTCCTGCTCGCCGCCGCCGTGACGGCCATCGGCGCGCGGCTCGCGGCTCGGCCATCACATCCCGTCGTGTCGGCCGGTGCCGCCGGCATCGCAAGGCTCGGCGTGCGCTATGCGACGTGGCGACGCGGCCGCAGCCTGCTCGCCGTATCGCTCGTCGCCGCTGCTGTCTTCCTCATCGTGTCGGTCGAGGCGTTCCGCAAGGACGAGGGAAGCCGCAACGATCGCCGGTCCGGTACCGGAGGTTTCGCGCTCGTCGCCGAATCCACCGTTCCACTCTTCCACGATCCGTCGACACCGGAGGGGCGTGACGCGCTGAACCTTCAGGCAGATGCATCCGCAAGCGCTGGAGCGGCATACGCGATCTACCGCCTGCGGCTCCGGCCGGGAGACGATGCGAGCTGCCTGAACCTGTATAGACCGCAGCGCCCGAGAATCGTCGGGTTTCCGCGAAAGCTGATCGACGAGAACCGCTTTACGTTCGCGGTATCCCAGGCGGCGACGCCTGAGGAGCGCGCGAACGCGTGGCGCCTGCTCGACCGGAAGGAACCGGGCGGCGCGATCCCCGCGATCGTGGACGCGACGTCGCTTCAGTACGTTCTGCATGCGTCGCTCGGCGACGAGCTCTCGTTCGGCAAAGGACCGGCCTTCAAGATCGTCGGCACGCTCGCGGACAGCGTGTTGCAGGGCGAGCTCATGATCTCCGAAGAGCGGTTCGTCCAGGCATTTCCGGACGAAGAGGGATACCGCTTCTTCCTCGTTGACGTTACTGGACCTCGCGCCGCGGCCGATCGCGTAGCGGCATTCCTGGAAACCCGGCTCTCGGATGTCGGGTTCGACGCGACCGCGGCGTCGGATCGCCTGGCCGCGTTTCACAGGGTCGAAAATACGTACCTGTCGACCTTCCAGGCCCTCGGCGGGTTCGGTCTGCTCCTCGGAACGATCGGCCTCGCGGCCATCGCCGTTCGCAACGTCCTCGAACGGCGCCGGGAGCTGGCTCTGCTGCGCGCGATCGGCTACGCGCCGCGGCACCTGCGGCTCATGCTGCTCGCGGAGACCGGGTTTCTGCTCGCACTCGGCGTGATCTCGGGTGTCGTCTGTGCCGCCCTCGCGATCGCGCCGGCGCTCGCCGAGCGCGGAGGGACGGCGCGGCTCGGTTCGCTGTCAGCGCTGCTGGCAGCCGTCATCGCCTCAGGAGCGCTGGCGTCGATTCTTGCAGCACGCGTGGCGGCGCGCGAACCGGTCGTCGAGGCGCTCAAGTCGGAATAGCCGTTCCCGGACACCGTGCGGAATAGAACACGTGAGGCCGGGAACCGGTGTCGCTTGGAGGCGTCCCATGTCATGTTTCATGCTGCGATCTGTGTTCGCCGTGACGTTCGCAACGGCCGCGCTGGTCACCGCGGCCGCTGATTGGGATCAATGGCGCGGCCCGGCGCGTGACGGCGTGGCCGACACGTTCAAGGTTCCTTCCGCCTGGCCCGACACGCTCACGCAGGTCTGGAAGCAGGACGTCGGCATCGGCCATTCGTCGCCGGTGGTCGCTGCAGGTCGTGTGTTTCAGCACACGCGCGTGGCAGAGGAGGAGGTCGTCCGCTCGCACGATCTCGCCAGCGGCAAGGCGATCTGGGAGCAGCGATACGCGGCGCCATACACGATGAACCCTGCGGCCCGGCAGCACGGCAAGGGGCCGAAGTCGACGCCGCTCCTGAGCCGAGGGCGGATCTACACGCTGGGAATCGGCGGCATTCTCAGCGGCTTCGACGCGGCGACAGGCAAGGTTCTCTGGCGCCACGACTTCGCCAAGGAATTCCCGCAGACCGCACCGCTCTACGGCGCCGCGATGTCTCCAATCGCGATCGGAGCGGGCCGGGATGAGGCAATCGTGGCGCACGTGGGCGGCCCCGGCCGCGGAGCGCTCGCGGCGTTCGACGCGGCGAGCGGCGCGATCAAGTGGTCGTGGCGCGGCGACGGCCCCGGCTACGCATCCCCCGTCGTGATGACGGCCGTCGACGGCGCCCGGCAGATCATCACGCAGACGGAGCGCCGTTTGGTGAGCGTCGATGCTCGCGACGGCACCCTGCTCTGGGAACTGCCGTTCTCGACCGAGTACGACCAGAATTCGATCACGCCGATCGTGCGGGGCGACGTCGTGATCAACTCCGGGCTCAATCAGGGAATCACTGCGTATCGGGTGTCACGAGCGGGCGGCGGGTGGAAGGCCGAACAGGTCTGGCGGACGTCTGACCTGTCGACGCACATGAGCACACCGGTGCTCCACATGGACGTGCTGTACGGATTGACGCAGCGCAATCGCGGTCAGTTCTTCGCGCTCGAGGCCGCGAACGGCAAGGTCCTCTGGACCACCGAGGGGCGGCAGGGTGATAACGCGGCGCTCGCACGCGCGGGCGACGTGCTCCTGGCGTTGACGACCGACGGGGAGCTCACCGTTTTCACGCCGAGCAAGGAAGGGTTCAAGCAGGTTCGGAAGTACACAGTGGCGTCTACGCCGACCTGGGCTCACCCGGCGCTCGTCGCCGCGGGAATTCTGATTAAGGACGAGAACACGCTGTCGCTTTGGAAGTACTAGACGATGCGCACATCACTCTTCGCTTCCGGACTGCTGCTGACCGTCACGACTCTTCACGCCGCCGGCGACTGGACCCAGTGGGGAGGGCCGCAGCGCAACTTCATGTCCGATTCCCGCGGCCTCGTCTCGTCATGGCCGGCCGATGGGCCGAAGCGAATCTGGACCCGATCGCTCGGCGAGGGTCACTCGGCGATCCTCATCGATGGGACGCGGCTCTACACGATGTACCGCCCGCTCGGCATGATGTCGATGGTCCGGCGCTCGCAGGAGGAAGTGATCATCTGTGCCGACGCGACGAGCGGTAAGACGATCTGGGAGCATCGCTACCCGGCACCCACAGCCGGTCTCGATCTCGAGTACGGCGCCGGTCCCCACTCGACGCCGCTCATCGTCGGCAACCGCCTGTTCGCCGCAGGCTCGCTCAAGGAGCTTCTCGCACTCGACAAGCAGTCGGGAAAGGTCCTCTGGTCGCACGACCTGATGAAGGAGTTCGGCGCGCCGAAGCCGGGGCGGGGCTTTTCGCCGAGCCCGATCGCGTATCGGGAGACCGTGATCATTCCATCCGGAGGTCCGAGCGGCGTGATGGCGTTCGATCAGGCGACTGGCAAAGTCGTATGGAAGAGCCCTTCGTTCGAGGAGTCGCCCGCGTCGCCGATTCTGATCAACCTCGAGGGCGAGGAGCAGCTCGTGATCTTCGGCGGCGCGGAAATCGTCGGCATGAACCCGACAAGCGGCGCGATTCTCTGGCGTCATCCGCACAAGACGGACTGGGGTCTCAACATCAGCACGCCCGTCTGGGGCAAGGACAACGTGCTCTTCCTGTCCTCGGCGTACAGCGCGGGAACGCGCTCGCTGCAGCTGTCGAAGACAGGGCCGAAGACGAACGTCAAGGAGCTGTTCTTCACCAACCGGATGCGCGTGCACATCGGCACGGTGATTCGCATCGGCGACTACGCCTACGGCGCCAGCGGCGACTTTGGTCCCGCATTCATCACCGCGATCAACGTGAAGAGCGGGCAGGAGGCCTGGCGCGACCGCAGCTTCGCGCGGTCGACGTTCCTGTACGCCGACGGCAAGCTGATCATTCTCGACGAAGATGGAACGCTCGGCCTCGCGACGATCTCGCCGCAGGGCATCAAAGTCCTGACGCGCGCGGAGATCATGACCAAGACGTCGTGGACCGTGCCGACGCTCGTCGGCACCCGGCTCTACGTGCGCGACCGGAAGGACATGTTGGCGCTCGAGCTGGGGAGCTGACGCCAATCTATCGAATGGCCCAGAGGTGCTCGTCGCTCCGCAGGAAGATCGTTCGATCCGACACCGCTGGGCTCGCGAGCGTCCGCTCGCCGATGTCGTTGGTCGTCAGCACCCGAAACGACGGCTTCGCGGCGAGTACGGTGACCACCCCGTCCTCGTTCGTGACGTAAATCTTTCCGTCAGCGGCCAGCGGGCTGGCGTAGTACGAACCGGCCGCCGCGAGGCGCTGCTGCCAGATCAGTCTTCCGTTCTTCGCGTCGAGGCACGCGACGATCCCGCCGTCCCTGACAGTGAACAGCAGATCTCCGGCGATCACGGGCGACGAGATGTACGGCGCCACGCGCTCGGTCCGCCACGCAACGTGCGTCGCCGTCACGTCGCCGCGGCCGCCTGGACGGATCGCCAGAACCACATTGCCGCCCGAGCCGCCCGACGCGACATACAGCAGGCCATGCGCGACGAACGGCGTCGGAGATACCCACGACGACAGGCCATTGACGCGCCAGCGCTCAGCGCCGGTCTTCGCGTCGTACCCGATAACCCTCGCGCTTCCACTGACGACGATCTCGTCCCCGTCCGGCTTGCGCCACACGGCGGGCGTCGGCCAGGCGCGCTGTGCGTTCGTACGCGGCGCCTGCCACACCGTCTTGCCGCTGCGCTTGTCGACCGCGAGCAGGACGTCGTCGCCATCCGAGTCGATGTTGAGAAGAAGCAGATCGTCGTACAGGACAGGCGAGCTTCCGCTGCCCCATTCATTCGGGAACGGCCCGAGCGGCTTCTCCCAGACCAGCTTGCCGTTGAAGTCGTAGGCGAACAGCCCGCGCGAGCCGAAGTAGACGTAAACGAGCGAACCATCGGTTACCGGCGTTGGCGTGGCCGGACTGTTAGTGTTGTGAACTTCTTCGATAGCGGGCGGGGCGACTTCGCGCTGCCACACGATGCGGCCGGTCGCGCGGTCGAGACAGAGAACGAACAGCTGACCGGTCGGCCTGTGGCCCATCGCCAGCCTGCTGGTCAACGCGCTGGTCATGCGGCCGAGTGCCCCTTCGCTCGACTTGAACGCCGTCAGGAGGATTCTGTCGCCCCAGACGATCGGCGAGGAATGGCCTGGTCCCGGCAGTGCGGTCTTCCAGGCCACGCCGGAGGTCGCGCTCCACGTCAGCGGCAGGCCCGTTTCATCCGAAACACCCCGTCCCGCCGGGCCTCGGAACTGTGGCCAGTCGCGCGCGGCCGGGCTTGCGCCGAGCCACAGCAGAGCAGCGAGCGTGGCGATGAAACGGAGGATGATGCCCTGGAGTATATTGCGGTCAAGGAGATCCCTCGTGATCCATTGGCGAGCGTTGACAGCGTTCACCGTACTGTTCGGCGCGTCCATCGGCGTCGAGGCTGAAAACTGGCCGCAGTGGCGCGGGCCGCAGGCGAACGGCATCAGCGGCGAGAAGGGCCTGCCGCTCAAGTGGTCCCCCGCCGAGAACATCGCGTGGAAGCTGCCGCTGCCGAGCCGCAGCGGCGCCACACCGATCGTCTGGGGCGACCGCATCTTCCTGAACGTCGCGCTCGCCGACGGCGAAGGCGATCTGGAGTTCTGGGTTATCGATCGTGCGAAGGGGCAGGTCCTCTGGAAGCGCCCGCTCGGTGGCGGCAACATGCGCGCGCGCAAGCAGAACATGTCGTCGCCCTCCCCGGTCACCGACGGCAAGAACGTCTGGGTCATGACCGGCACCGGCGTCCTCAAGGCGTTCGATTTCTCCGGCAAGGAGCTCTGGGCGCGCGACATCCAGAAGGACTACGGACCGTTCGGCCTCAACTGGGGCTACGCCTCGTCGCCTCTTCTTCACGGAGATTCGTTGTTCCTGCAGGTGCTTCACGGGATGAAGACGGACGACCCGTCGTATCTGTTGCGCATCGACAGGATGACGGGAAAGACGCTGTGGCGCGTCGAGCGGCCGACGGAAGCTATTCGCGAGTCCCCTGATTCCTACACGACTCCCTTGCTCGTTAAAGTCGGGAGCGGCCACGAGATCGTCATCGTCGGCGGCGACGTCGTTACCGGGCACGATCCGAAGGACGGGAAAGAGCTGTGGCGGCTCGGCGGGCTGAATCCCGAGAACAACCCGAACTACCGGATCGTGGCATCGCCCATCGTCGTCACCGACGGCGTCGTCCTGGCGGCGTCCCGGGTGAAGCCACTCGTGGCGCTCAAGCCGGGCGGGCGCGGCAACGTCACCGCGTCGCACACGCTCTGGTCGTTCGATCGCGGGCCGGACGTGCCGACACCCGTCAGCGACGGCAAGTACGTCTACGTCGTGGACGATCGCGGGGTGGTGCACTGCCTCGACGCCAAGACCGGTGCGATCGTCTATGGGCCGGAGCGGCTGCCGCCCGGCACGTACAGCGCGTCGCCGGTTCTGGCCGACGGGAAGATCTACATCACCAACGAGGACGGCCTCACGAGCGTGTTCGCGCCGGGCCCGAAGTTCGAGCTGCTCGCGCAGAATCCGCTGGAGGACTATTGTCTGGCGTCTCCGGCGATATCCGACGGTCAGATCTTCCTCAGGACGACGACGAATCTCTGGGCGATAGGGGAGCGAAAACCGTCCCGGGGCGGGACGGGACGTTGACGCTCACGTCCTTCGTCCTTCGTGCTTCGTCCGTCGAGGCACGAAGGACGAGGAACGAGGGACGATCAGTCAGGGTTAGAAGTACGTCTTCAATCCTCCGGTAATCGCAAAGCCCGACGGATCGCGGCCCGCAACGTTCGCGATCGAGTGATACCGTGCCTCGCCCTTCAGCGTGACCGTCCGGTTCAGGAAATATTCGATCCCGCCGCCGGCGTTGAGGCCGACCTTCGTTTCGGAGTCCCCGAACGACTCGCCGTTGTTCTTGAACTGCAGGAAATACGCACCCACGCCGGTCCCGACGAACGGGTGCCACTTCCCGCGCTCCCAGTTGTAGTTGACGTCCAGCCGCAGCGGCAACTGCCGGAGCGACTGCGATCCGAAGCCCGTATTGGTCCACCCGAAATCGGTGCGAAGGCTGACGCGCGGCGTCACGTAGTACTCGTACAGCACGCTGATGATCGGCGCGGTGTCGAACAGATCATCAGAAGGGATGAAAGCGCCGACATCGACTCCCACCGCGGTCGATCCCTCGTGCGGAACGCGCTCCTGCGCTGACGCCGCCGATGGCAGCGCTGCGCACGCGATCAGCGCGACCGATGTGAGGACGAATCGCTTCAGCATCTTGTCGTTCCTCCACGGCTCAGCAGGGGCAAAGCGGGTGCCACGCGCGCGCCGCATGTCGGCACCCGTTTTCCGAGGCGGAGGTCAGCTGGGGTGGGAAGTTCCGGCGCGAAATCGGGAACCGGGCTATCCCTGAGGTTTGTAGTAGAGCACGAGCCCGGCGCCCACCGATGCGAGCAGAAATCCGACGAACAGCATCGGGCTCGGCGCCGTCTTCGGCGGATGCAGCGCCATCGTCACGAGAACGTTGACGAGCGGCGCGCCGCCGAACACGAGCGGCATCACGTAGACCGGCAGTCCCCCCGCGCGGAACGCGTAGATGATGCAGACTGCGCCGAGCGCTCCGAGCGCGCCCGCGATCGTCGCGGCCGTGGTTCCCGGTGCGTTGAACCCGCGCAGCCCCTGCCCCTGCGCCGCGAGCGCGGCGATCGGGACGAGCACGCCGATCAGAAAATAGGCAACTCCCACGCAGAGCAGCGCCCGAAGCGGGTTTCCGAGCTTCACCTGTCCCTGGTGAAGCAGCACCCCGTAAGAACCCCACGACAGGACGGCGCCGACAACGAACGCTAACCAGTTCATGCAGTCTCTCCCACGCCCGGGCGCAGCGGACAACCCGGTCCGGTGGACTATCATACGGCCTCATGACGACGTCGACGTCCGGACGGCTCACTCCCACCCAGTGGCTCATTTGCGCGATTGCCGCAATCGGCTTTGCGTTCGACATCTACGAGATCCTGATGCTGCCGCTCATCGTGAGGCCGGCGCTCCTGGAGCTGGTCGGTGCGGCGCCCGGTTCTCCCGAATACCAGATGTGGGTCGGCCGCCTGTTCTACGTGCCCGCCTTCGCGGGCGGAATCTTCGGCCTGCTCGGCGGCTATCTGACGGATCTCTTCGGCCGCCGGCGCGTCCTGACGTTCAGCATCCTTCTCTATGCGCTCGCGGCATTTGCCTCGGGCTTCGCCACGTCGATCGGCATGCTGCTCTTCTTCCGCTGCCTGGTCTTCATCGGCGTGTGCGTGGAGTTCGTCGCAGCGGTGGCCTGGGTCGCGGAGCTCTTCACCGATCCCAGGCAGCGCGAGAAGGCGCTCGGCTACACGCAGGCGTTCTCGTCGCTCGGCGGGCTGCTCGTGGCGACCGCCAACGGCATCTGCGTCGCTCTCGCACCGTCGCTGCCGGCGCTCGGCGCGATCTTCGGCGGAACGATCGCCGACCCGCACGCCGCCTGGCGCTACACGGTCATGTCGGGCGTGCTGCCGGCGATCCCGCTCATCATCATCCGCCCGTTCCTGCCGGAGTCGCCGGCGTGGGAGCGCAAGCGCGCGGCCGGAACGCTCAGGCGGCCCAGCATCGCCGAGCTCTTCTCGCCCGAGCTTCGTCGGACGACCATCGTGACGACGCTGATGTTCGCGATGTCGTACGGGGCGGCGTTCGGAGCCATCCAGCAGATTCCCCAAATCGTGCCGGGGCTCCCCGAAGTGAAGGCGCAGACCGCCGGCAAGCCGCTTCCGGAAGCGCGCCGGATCGAGCAGACGATCGCCTCCGACGTGACCAAGGTTCAGGAGATAGGTGGGCTCATCGGCCGCACGGCGCTCGCGTATCTGGCGGTCGTCATCGTGAGCCGCCGCAGGCTCCTGCGGCTGTTTCAGGTGCCGGGCCTCATCGTGATGCCGTTCGTGTTTGCGTGGGCGGCGACGACGGGCCTCTCGTGGATCTACGCCGGCATTTTCCTCGCCGGGTTCTTCACGGTCGCGCAGTTCAGTTTCTGGGGGAACTATCTGCCGCGCGTGTATCCCACGCACCTGCGCGGGACGGGAGAAAGCTTCGCGGCAAACATCGGCGGACGCCTGTTCGGGACGTCGTTCGCATGGGTCACGGCAACGCTGGCGGTGACGCCGGACCGCGCCTACGCGCCGACGAAGCTGGCGCTCGTCGCGGCGGCGGTCGGCTTCAGCGTTTACCTGGTCGGGTTCGTCGCGAGCTTTTTCCTGCCCGAACCGCGCGGAGTCGACCTGCCCGAGTAGCGGCGCGGGCGCGCGCGGGCATTTTCGCGACCACGAGCTCGTACGCCTGCTTCAACAACCGGCGAAACTCCGCGTCGCTCAACGCGTCGTACCGCTCGAGTGCGACCCACTGCGCCCGCGCGAGGTACGGCGCAGGGATGATGCCGTCGCGCTCCTGCAGTTCGACAAACTCCTCCGGCGTGCACTTGAACGAGCACTTCACAGGCGTCGCGGGATCGAGGCACGCGACGGCGAACATCTTGCCGCCCTGTTTGGGTCCGATCTTGAGCACGAGGTCGTTGCCCCACTGGATGTTCTCGGAGACGTTGGGGAACGTGCGGCAGTAGGCGCGGAGCGAATCGATGTTCATGCGGGGACTACGAAGTGGCCGCTGCCAGACAATACACCCTTCCGTCCTGGGAACCGATGACGAGGCGGCCTCCGGCGATCGCGGGCGACGCCGACAGCGGCGCGCCGGCGTCGAACTCCCAGATGACCTTTCCGGATGCGGCGTCGAGCGCATACAAGCGGCCGTCGTTCGAGCCCACCCACACGACGCCGCCTGAGATCGCCGGCGAAGAGTCGATTCGCGCGCGCGTCGTGAACGTCCAGATCGCCTTGCCCGTTCCGGCATCGATCGCGTGGACCATCTTGTCGCGGCCGCCGACGAAGACGCGGCCGCCCGCAACGGCTGCAGACGACAGGAACGGAAAGTTGCGCTCGGGGTGGCGGTAGCGCCACACGAACTTTCTCGCCGCCAGGTCGACCGCGAGCACTTCGTTCTCATACGTGCCGTAGAACGCGCGGCCGCCGGAAATTGCCGGCGAAGCGCCCGTGTAGGCGCCCGACGACATCGTGAAGAGCTCTTTTCCATCGGTGACACGGATGGCGCGAAGGATCTCGTCGCAGCCGGCGATGTACGCCACGCCGTCATGAATGGCGGGCGTCGCGTGCACGGGACCCTGCGTCTGCACTTTCCACAGAAGCTTCCCGTCGAGCGACAGGCAGTACAGGTGGCCGTCGTAGGACCCGATCAGGACGCGGTCGCCGGCGACAACAGGAGAGGACTTGATCTCGGTGCCCGTCTTGAACGTCCAGCGCGCTTTCCCGTCGGCTGCGCCGACCGCGTGGAGGATACCGCCGAGATCCCCGACGAGCACGAGGTCTCCCGCGACGGCAGGTGAAGACTCGCCGAGCCCGACGTCAGAAGTCTTGTATTCCCACTTGCGCTTGCCGGTCGCCAGGTCGAGCGCGACGAGCACGCCTGGCTGCGAACCGACGTACGCCGTATTCCCCGCGATCGCGGCCGACGATTCGACCGACTCGCCGGCTTCGTAGGTCCACAGAACTTTGAGCGGCGCCTTCAGCACGTCCGTGGCGACGCCCGTGAGTGCGGGGTTGCCCCTGAATTGCGGCCAGGCGTTGCCGCTGCCCTGCGCCTGGCCACAGACGCTGAGGAGGCTGAGGACGCAAAGAAGAGCGAAAACGCAGAGGCGCAGAGACGCTGAGAGGCGGAGGGACATGATCAACGTGTACTGGTCGGTGATCGTTCGCCGATGGCTATGAGCTGTGTGCGCGTTCGCACGATGAGCGTGCGGTCGACGATCGCCGGCGTTGCCATGCACACCTCGCCCATTCCGTTCGTCGCCACGAGCTTGAACGTTGGGCCCGCCTGGACGACGAAGATGTCTCCATCCTCGCTCGTGAAGTAGAGCCTGTCGCCCGCCGCGACCGGCGAAGCGCTGAAGTTCGACGCCGCCTCCGAGATCCGAGTCTGATACAGGCGCTCGCCCGTCGATGCGCGATGGGCGCTCAGAATCCCGTTGTCGGTTACCGAGTAGACGATCCCGTCATGGACGATTGGCGTCGACGGGTATGGCGAGCCGCGCTCGACCCGCCACGCAAGCTGGCTGACCGATATCTCGCCGTCGGCGCCCGGTTGCATGGCGTAGATCGGCCGGCCCGCCGGAGGGTAGCCACCGGTGACGATGACAACGTTCCCGGCGGCAACGGGCGACGGGACTTTCACCTGCGTCGCCGAGTCCGGAAGGCGCCACAGCTCGCGGCCAGTATCCGGATCAGTGCCGCGAATGTATCGGGGCGAGTTCGTAATCAGCTCCGTTCGCTTGCCGCGGAACACGAGCGGCGTTGCCCATGACGGAAGCTCGTCGTGCGGCGTCTGCCACACCGGCGCGCCGGTTCTCAAGTCATAGGCCGCCAGCCACGAGTCACGATGGCGGTCGTTCTGAACGATGACGACGTTGCGATAGATGATGGGCGAGCTCGCAGGACCCCACTGGTAGGTCGGATCGTCGACGAGCCCCACGTCCATCACACCGAGATCGCGCTTCCAGAGAAGCTTGCCCTCAACGTCGTAACAGAAGAGACCTTCGGTTCCGGCGAGTACGACCACGCGCTGGCCGTCCGTGGCGGGCGTAGACGATGCGTGGGTGGCTTTGATGTGCCGCTTCATGCGCGGCGTGCCGTCGTGAATCACGCGGTCCCACTGCACGCGGCCGCTCGTCCTGTCGATCGCGTAGAGCCGCCAGACGTGAGGCACGAGATCGTTCGCGGGATCGATTCCGGACGCGCCCGTCTTCAACTCCAGCGCCTGCTCGGTCTTCGGGACGGCGGTGACGAGGAAGATCCGATCGCCCCAGGCGATCGGGCTCGAGTGCGAGAGGCCGGGGATCGGAGTTTTCCAGAGGATGTTCCGGCCGCTCTTCAAGTTCCACGCAGTCGGGACCGTCGTAGAGGAGATGCCGGCGGCGTCGGGGCCGCGGAACTGCGGCCAGTTCCCGGCTGACTGGGCATTCAATGCCACATGCCAGAGGCCGAATGCCGAAACGACGACGCCTGCCCAACGCTTCACGCGAGCCTACTTCGCGACCAGCGAGAACAGCTGATTACGATTCGCGAGGATCAGCGCGCCGTTGGCGGGCACGGGCGTCGCGTAGACCGAGCTCCCCATGTTCATTTCGCCGAGAACCTTGAGCGTCTTGCCCGCCTGCAGGATCGTCACGTCGCCGTCTTCGTCGCCCAGGTACACCTTGCCGTCGGCAACGAGCGCCGAGCCCCAGATCGCCGCGAACATGTCGTGCGTCCAGTAGGGCTTGCCGGTCTTGGCGTCGACGGCGTGGAGGAAGCCGCTGAAATCGGGGAAATACACGATGCCGTCATGAATCGCCGCGGTCGAGATCGAGCGGCGGATCTTGTCGTAGTGCCACACCATTCCGGTCTTCGTGATGTCGCCCGTCTTCGTCGGATCGATCGCGTAGAGGTGGCCGACACCTTCGCCATGCTCCGGGTCCTGGCCGTTCGCGATGTAGACGAGCCCGTCGTACACGACCGGGGTGCTGATCAGCTCGTTGCGCGTCTTCGGCCACACCGAGTCCTTCGGGTTGGTGTCGAACTCCCAGAGCTTCTTGCCGGTGAGTGCCTCGAAGCCGCGAATCCATCCGTCTCCCTGGCCGATGATCACCTGCGCCGTGCCGCCGATCGTCGCCACCGTTGGCGACGACCACTGGCCGTGAAGGATGCGATCGCCGACCGAGTTGTCCTCCCACACGAGTTTGCCGGTCTTCTTGTCGAGCGCGATGATCGCCGGCGCCTTGGGCGACGGGACGTTGACGTGGCTCTCGTCCTGGCCGTTGGACGTGCTGACATAGATCAGGTCGCCGAACGCCACGGGTGACGAGTTCGACATGTTGTGTGGGAACGCGCCGACCTCTTCCACCATGTCGAAGCGCCAGAGGAGATCGCCGTCGCGCTCGCTCGTGAACTTCTCCTCCTTGAACGGGCCGTCGTTCTCGCCGTTGTCGCGGAACCCCTCGAGATCCGCCGCGACCACCTCGCCGCGGTTCGAGACGTAGTAGACGACGCCGGCCTCGACGAGCGGCGACGAGCAGACGCCCTGGAACGGCCAGTCGTTCACCCGGCCCGAAGACATCTTTTCGTGCGTGATCTGCCAGAGGAACTCGCCGTCCGATTCGCGGAAAGCCAGCAGCACGCCGCGATCGCCCCCCTGTTTCGGGTCGTAGAGCTTTTCGTTGTTCGTGCCGACCAGGACGGTCCCCTTGGAGACGACCGGATTGCCGTAGGTCTGCGATCCGAGCTCGGCGACCCACCTCACGCCCTGCTTGGTCTTGACGTCCCAGGTCGTCGGCAGACCGGTCATCTTCGAGACCATGTTCCGATCCGGCGTGCCGCCCCACATGGGCCAGTCGCCAGAGCCGGGATCGGAAGCCAAGAATGTGACGATCGCGAGAACGACGACGAGAGCGATACGCATCTGTGATCCTTGACGGATGTAATCCGCCTACTGATTTCGGTACACCTTCACGTTATCCACGTTCAGATCCGACCCTGCGTCCGTGTAGATCCCCGGAGCGCCCTGTCGGTGCGGAATCTTGTCCACCTTTTCGACGAGCCAGCCGGCCGGCTCCGGCTCCGATGCCGGCCAGGCCTTGCCGCGCGCGACCGTCGTCCCGTCCTTCCGGTTCTCGACGCGCAGCTTCACGCGGTACCACGTGTCCGCCTTCCACGCGAACGGGGCGCGGACCGTCATCTCGTCCGCCGCCTGCCACGGATGCAGCTCCATGTGCTGGCTGTTGCCGAACAGCACGAGCGCGTAGCGCTGGGCGATGACGCCGACGTCTCCCATCTGCCGCCGCCGCTCGGCGGCGCGGAAGTCCGCTTCGACCGTGTAGTCGTGCAGATCGACGGGGCCGACGAACGTCTTGACGCGCCGCGCCACCGAACTGTCGGTTGCCCGGAAGAGGCCCTTCGTGCCGCCCAGATCCCGGACGACGAATCTCGTGGCGGCGTGAATCCACTGACGCGGCGGCGCCTCGCCCTTGGTGGTGTCTTCGATCTTGACGTCTTCGAAGTCGAAGGAGTAGGGCAGCGGCGGGAAGACGCGCACGCGGGCCGTCCCGCTCAGCGCTCCGACTGTGGCCTTGATCGTTCCCGCCTGCGGCCGGTCGACGGTCGCGCGATAGATGCCATCGGGACCGATCGTCCCGCTGAGCTGCTCGAGCGACCACTCGGCGACTTCCTCACGAAGGAAGGATCCGTTCGCGTCGAAGAGCCGGGCGCTGAACGTCTGACGGGCGCCCGGCGCGATGACGACATCGTACGGATACACGAGGATCCTCGCCGGTTCGCCCTTCTGAGCGGCGGCGCCGTCTCCGTTGCCATTGCTCGTCGCGCGGCCCTTCGTTCTCGCTTTCCCGATTGCGTACGTGGCGTTCATCGACACGACGTAGATGCGTCCGTCTGCGACGGCCGGCGACGCGACCACGGGCTCGGGTTCCTGCGCCGACCCGAGCAGGTCTTCGTCGAGCACGTCGACGCCCTCGGCCTTCGGCCGCAGGATGAAGAACTTCCCGTTTTCCGTGCCGACGTACAGCTTGCCGTCCGCGAGCACCGGCGACCCCTTCTGGATCGTCCCGAGATTTCGATCCCAGACCTTCAACCCGCTCTTGAGATCGAATGCGCCCAGTACCGCGCCGTTGTCCATGTGATACAGCCGCTCGGAGTCGAACACGGGCGACGCGAAGCCGCCGAGGAACCCGTAGGTGACCCACTTGATCTGCTCTTTCGTGACGTCACCCTTCGCCGTCGCATCGATGGCCGCAACCATGCCCATCTCGCTCGTGCCGTTGTTCTCTTCGCTGTGCGTGACGTACACCGTCGTCCCGTTGACCAGGACGCTGTTGTTGATCGCGCGCTTGCTGACATCCCAGTGCCAGACCGGCTCGCCCGTACCCGCTCTCATCGCGTGGATTACGCCGTCGGTGCCGCCGACGATGAGCAGCCGGCTGCCATTGACGTCGGCCGTGACCGGCATCGAGTAGTTCGTGTCGAAGTGGCGCTTCTGCGGCGCGCTTACCCAGACCGCCTGGCCGGTCTTCTTGTCGAACGCGAAGTACCGGTTGCTCGTCCGCGCCATGTCGCCCCAGCCGAAGTTGAGTGTGTTCACGATGACGTTCCCGCCGTCGATGATCGGCGAGACCGTCCGCCCGCCGTGCGTCGTGATCGCGCCGAACTCTTCGGTCAGCGATCGCGACCACAGGACCTTTCCGTCACGCGACAGCGCGATGAGCTCCGCGCCCACGGTGAACGCGTAGATGTTGCCGGTCTCGGGGTCGGCCGCGGGCGAGGCCCAGCCGCCGCGGTGCTGGGGGACGTCGCTGAGGTAGATGCTGAATTTTCTCTCCCAGAGCACCTTGCCCGTGTCGACGTCCAGGCACATCACGCGCTCCTGGGTCGTCGCCACATCGCCGGCGATGTTCTGCAGGTAGAGCCGGTTGCCGACAACGATGGGACCGGAGCGGCCGCCGAACGGAACGCGCCAGGCCAGGTTCTCGCCGGATGGCGACCATTTCTCGGGCAGGCCCGTTTCCGTCGAGCGCCCGTCTCTAGCCGGACCGCGGTATTCCGGCCAGTCCGCAGCCACGAGAACTCCGGCGCCGGCCGCGAGGAGGATCGCGGCCAAGGCAACACGCAAACGCACGGTCGAGGTGTGCTTCATCACGTTACTCGTCCCAATCGAAAGAGCTCAGAAGGATCATGATAATGTCCGGTGCGGTATGAAGAAAACTTTTCCCGCGCGTGCGATGTCCGCCGCGTTGGCGTGCGCCGCGGCGCTCCTGGTTGCCGACTCTGCTGTGTCGGCGGAGAACTGGCCCCAGTTCCGCGGCCCCGACGGCCGCGGCGTGTCGTCGGAGAGCGCGGTTCCGCTCGAGTGGTCGCCAGACAAGAACATCGCGTGGAAAGCCCAGATTCCCGGCCGGGGGCTGTCCGAGCCGATCGTCTGGAACGACCGGCTTTTCGTCACGACTGCGATTGAAGGTACGGTGGTGCCTGGCGCGGCGGCGATCAAGCACATGGACGAGGGCCAGGAGTTCCTGCACCCCGACAGCGTCGGCGCCGACAAGCATCACACGCTGAAGGTCATCGCCCTCGACGCGAAGACCGGCAAGGTCGTGTGGGAACAGACGGCCTGGGAAGGCGCGCCCTGGGACAACCGTCACCGGCGCAGCAGCTACGCGGCGCCGACGCCGGTCACCGACGGCAAGCTGGTTTACACGTGGTTCGGTCCGTCCGGCCTCTATGCGTACGACTTCGCCGGAAAGCTCGCGTGGAAAAAGGCGCTCGAGGGTCCGGCGACGCTTGGTCTGGGCACCGGGACGTCTCCGATCCTCTCCGGCAACCTTCTCATCCTGCAGTGCGACGAGGACAGCGGCAACAAGTCGTTCATCGTCGCGCTCGACAAGCGCGATGGGAAAGAGGTCTGGCGCACGCCGCGCCAGGTGCAAGTGAGCTGGGCGACACCCGTAGTCGTGAAGGCGAATGGACGCGACGAGCTCATTACGAGCGGCTCGGAGCTCATCGTCGCGTACGACCCGTCGACGGGGAAGGAGCTGTGGCGGACGACCGGCGTCAAGAGCAACGCGATACCGTCGCCTGTCTTCGGACACGGGATGGCGTTTCTCTCGACCGGGTTTCCGGTGAAGAAGGTGATTGCCATCAGGCTCGGAGGCGCCGGTGACATCACGGACACTCCGAACATTGTCTGGACCCACGGAAAAGGGACAGCGTACGTGTCGTCGCCGGTTCTCGTCGGCGACTATCTCTACATCTCGAACGATCAGGGCGTCATCACGTGCCTCGACGCGAAGACGGGCAAGGTGCAGTACGAGGGCGGGCGTCCGCCGGAGCCAGCGCGGTTCATGGCGTCGATGGTCGCGGTCGGCGACAAGATCCTTCAGACGAGCGAGGATGGTGACGTCTTCGTCGTGCGCGCCGGACCGAAGCACGAAGTGATCGCGACCAACTCGATTGGCGAGCCGGTACAGGTCTCCCCGGCGATCGCGAACGGGCGGATCTACATCCGCGGCGAGAAGCACCTTTTCGCGATAGGAAGGTCGTAGCAGCCCCAAGCGCGCCCGGCCACCCGCAGCAACCTCGCGCGTGGTTAAGAGGGCGAGGCGGTCGGCGACCGCCGACTCGGGGTCGCGCCGCTTCAGTGCGAAGCCGGAACGCGCGCGGAGAGAGTCATCCGCGTTGACTTCGGCCACCACGATTCCGTGACCTCCGAATCAGCAGTGACGGTACTGGCCGTGTGCGGGCCAAGCATGGAGAGCCCGATAGTCAACGCGCGGGCGGAAGGGTTGCGAACGGCGCGCGCGTTCCCGGCGCGATGCCCCGTGGAGGCGGGAGCCGACTACCTCGCCCTCTGTTTCCGTCCCACGTCAGCGTGGACTAGTACAGCAGCTTCGCGCCGATCTGGATCCGCCTGGGTGCGCCCGCGCTCAGAATCCTGCCGAACGTCCGTGAGCCGGCGAAATTGTCCGGCAGATCGAAGTTCACCCGATTGAAGAGGTTGAACGCTTCGAGGCGGAGCTGCAGGCGCGAAGCGGCGCCGAAGCGGAACTCGCGCATCACGCCGAGATTCACGTTCTGATAACCCGGTCCCTCCAGCGTGTTGCGGCCCACGTCGCCGAAGGTGCCGAACTGCGGAAACGCGAACGCCGCCGGATTGAACCACTGATCGGGTCCGGGATCCGACACGTCGGGGTTGCCGACCTGGTTCGGCCGATCGTTGGCGCCGAAGCCGAGCACCGAGCGTCCGGTGTTGCTGTTGTCGATCTCGGGGAGCAGCGCCACCGTGAACGGCCTTCCGCTCTGCAGGGTGACGATACCCTGGAGCTGGATCTCGAGCGGCAGCATGTACGCAGCACTGAGCGCGAAGCGATGGCGTACGTCGAAGTTCGATCGGCCTCGCTCCGCGGCGACGTTGTTGCTGTCCTGAGGGAAGTTCGGATCGCCGGCGCTCGGGAAAAAGCCGGACGCGTCGTCCGTCGACTTGCTGAGCGTGTATGCGGCAAGGAACGTCAGGCCGCGATCGAGCCGCTGCTGGAACTTGAGCTGCAGGCTGTCGTACTGCGACTCCGCGCGGGACTCGGCGAACGTGATATCGGCAAAAAACGGATTGGGACGCAGGTTTAGCGGCTGCGAACTCGGCGCCGGTTGATTGATGTCGCGCACCGCGATGAGATCGTTGCCCCGTGTGCCGACGTACGCCGCCTCGATCGCCCGCGTTCGTCCGAGCTGGCGCTGCACGCTGGCGGAGAAGTGATGCAGCCTGCCCGTCTGGAAATCGCGCTGGATGGCGAGCGCCGAGTCGGGCGTCGGCAAGGGATAGTCGGCCGGCCACGGATCGTTCAGGAAGAGCGGGAACTGCGGGAGCGGGAAATAAAAGCTGAGATCGAAGAACGGCTGGTTGAAGTACAGCAGCTCCGACGTGGCCAGCGCGGATTGATCGAAATAGAGGCCGTATCCCCCGCGAAGAACCGTACGGCCCGCGGCGTCCGGCGTCCAGGCGATGCCGAGCCGCGGCCCGAAATTGTTCCGATCGGGATCGTAGCCACCGCTCGGCATACCGCCGGTTCCAACCGGAACGAGTGCCCCGGTCGCCGGGTCGTAGAGCGTTGCGCGATCATCGGCGTCAACCGGCGGCGAGTTGTAGTCGTAGCGCAGGCCGGCCGTGATCGTCAGATTCGGTGTGGCGTGAAAGCTGTCGTTCACGAAGAGGTTGAAGCTGTGCGTCCGGAGGTTCTGCGGATTGTCGAGCCGCGCGCCGGTGCTGAAAAGCGGAAGTCCGAGCAGCAGATCGGCGAGCGGATTGCCCGTGAACGGAGATGGGCTGACGAAGCTGATGTTGCCGCGCGCCTGAACGTCCCGGAAACCGGTCTGCCGCGTCGCACGCAGATCGGCGCCAGCCTTCACGAGATGCCGGCCGGTCGCCCACGACACGGTGTCGAGCACCTGCACCATGTTCGTGGTCCCTTCCTGCGGGTTGTTGTACTCGTGCCCCAACGGCGAGTAGCCCGAGATCGTGATGAAGCTCAGTCCCCAGTCGCGAGGATTGGATGAGAGGTCGGGCAGGCCGACCTGCTGATTCACGCTGACGCCTTGATTCTCCTGTAACACTCCGATGGACACGCGCGTCCACGCGACGCGCGCCTCGTTAACCAGGCTCGCCGAGACCGGGTGCGTCCAGGACGCGGCGAGGTTCTGCGCGCGGCGCGGCACGTTGTTTCCGTAGCCAGGCACCGCGGAAAAAGCCGGCCCCGAGAACGGCTCGAGGAGCCGCCGGTCGGCGAAACTGTAGCGCGCCGTCAGCGTGGATGCCTGGCCGAAGACGTAGTCGGTGCGGACGTCGAACAGGTCGGCGTTGTCGACGAGCGTCGGCGACGACACGAAGTTGCCTGCCGCTCCCGGCCTGTTGGGCAGCGGATACAGGTTGGCGATCGCACGCCCGACCGGGTTCTGCGCGAACTCGGGGATCTGGCCGCCCGGGAATGGAAAGCCGAGGCCCGGGATGAGCGGCGGCGCCGCGCTCTGAGAGAAATCTCCTGCACGTTCGGCCGCGGTCGGGACCGTGGTGATTCGCGTGATGCCTTCGTCCAGCCGTGTGCCCTCGTAGTCGGCAAAGAAGAACGCGCGGTTGCTCCGAATGGGACCGCCGACCGAGCCTCCGTACTGATACCGCTCGTACTCCGGCGCGTCCTCGTCGCGCGGCGCGAAGAAGTTGCGTGCGTCCAGCGCGCCGTTTCTGATGAACGTGTACGCGGTTCCGGCGAGGCGATTCGCACCCGACCGGGTGATGACGTTGATCTGGGCGGCGGCGTTGCGACCGAAGGAGGCGTCGTAGGTTCCGGTCAGGACTTCGAACTCGCGAATGGCATCAACCGGGGGGCGCACGGCGACGTTATTCAGCTTGGGATCGTGGTTGTACACGCCGTCGAGTACGTACGCGTTCGAGTCTTCGCGGCCGCCGTCGGAACTGAATGCGAACTCGCCGCGGACCGATGCGGCCGAGCCCTGCGCGGAGGGAGCGATGCCCGGCGCGAGGAGCGTGAGCTCCAGGAAGTTGCGGCCGTCGAGCGGCAGCTTCGCGACCTGATCGGCATCGATGAGCGTCGACAGCGCCGCCGTCTCGCGATCGATCACCGGCGCCTCCGCGGTCACGTCCACGGTGACCGGCGGCACCGCGACCGACAGCGTCGCGGCGATCCACTCGGCGCGATTGACGGTGAGGGTGAACCGCCGCTCGTACGGCGCATACCCCTGAGCCCGGATGACGAGGCTGTGTTCGCCGGGAGCGACCGGGACGATCGTGAACTCACCGTCGGCGCCCGTCGCCGCTTCTCGCGTTTCGCCCGTTTCCTCACGTGTGAGCGTCAGCGTCGCCCCGCTAAGCAGGTCGCCCGTGGGACCAGTGACCATGCCCCGGACCGAGGCGAGATAGTTCTGCGCTGCCACTCCGGCTGGGATGAAGAGCGTGATGAGGAACACGAGACGAACGGCGCGTGAAATCACGTCAACACCTCGAAAAAAAAGGCCCACGCCGCCACCGTGCGACGGAGTAGGATTCCCCGAACCTTATCCTATAAGGAGCGCCTGATATGAAGGCAATTGCCCTTGCTGGTCCTTTGACGCTCGTCGCGACGTTCACGTTCGCGCAGACGCCCCCGCCGCCTGCTGCGCCAGCCCCGTCCGCCACCACAGGACAGGCGCCGGCGCCTGCGGCGCAGCCGCCGGGAAAGCTCGACCTCTCGACCGCCATCCGGAACGGCTACAACAACATCAAGGGCAACCTGCTGAAGTCGGCCGAGAAAATGACGGATGCCGACTACGCCTTCAAGCCGGCCGGCATCATGCCGGAGGTCCGGACGTACGGACAGTTCATCGGCCACATCGCGGACGCGAACTTTCTGCTCTGCTCGCGGGCGAAGGGCGAGGAGAATCCGATCAAGGAATCGATCGAGAAGACTAAAACCTCGCGCGCTGATCTCATCAAGGCGCTGAACGACGCGATGGCGTACTGCGATCCGGTTTACACGTCGCTGAGCGATGCCCAGGCGCTCGAATTCGTCACGGTGGCGGGCCCGAACAACACGAAGCGCGAAGTCGTCCGTGCCTCGCCGCTCATGAGCAACAATTCGCACAACAACGAGCACTACGGCAATCTCGTCACCTACATGCGCGTGAAGGGCATCGTCCCGCCCTCGTCCGAGCCGCGCTAGGCCACGGATTACGCGGATCACACGCAAGCCACGGATTACACGGATCAATCTGTGGAATCCGCGCAATCCGTGGCTATTGATCCTTGAAATCCGTGAATCCGTGGCTCGTGGAATCAGTGGCCCCGCCGAATCCGTTAGATCCGCGGCCCCGGATTACAGGTTTCTCCACGCTTCCTACGTTTCCGTAACCGGGCCGATGACAGATCCGGCAGCGGCGGTCGCGGCGATCCCGCGCAAGTGCCGCATGGGCATGAAGATCGATGAGCCCAGGCCCTCTGGTGCGCGGGTTGCACGCCGCGGAGCAGAGGGTGTCCATGAATGCCGCCCAGGGACTTGTCCGTCCGCCAGACCGCCCCGGCTTCACTGACGGTCTTGGCACACGATCGATCATTACTGAGAGTTCGACCGGCGAGACGCTGGAGCTGCTGACGCTCCGGCCAGAGCTGGTGCGCGTTGCGTCGTTCGAGTTCGCGCTTCGCGAGCGCGCCGCACGCCTCGCCAACTTCCGCCACGAGGACTTCTCGCGCGTCCGCCGCATCGATCGGGCGCCGGGCGGCGGCCTCGGGATCGTCTCTGATTACATCGCGGGAGCGCGGCTCTCCGAGGTCCTGCAGGCGGCCGCCGATCGCAAGCTGCCGCTCGACGTCGGCGCCGCGTTCTGTCTGGTCCGCCAGCTCGTGCCGGCCGTCGCGTTTCTGCACGACAATGCGCGCGACGTCGCACATGGTGCGCTCGCGCTCGAGCGCCTGATCGTCACGCCGCTCGGCCGCCTGATGATCGTCGAGCACGTTCTCGGCTCGGCGCTCGAACAGCTCCGCTTCTCACGCGAACATCTCTGGCGCGAATGCCGCGTCGCCATGCCATCGTCAGCCGGCGTTCCGCGCTTCGACCATCACGCCGACGTCACGCAGATCGGCACGATCGTGCTCCAGCTCGTCCTCGGCCGTCCGCTGCGGGCCGACGAGTATCCGGCGCGCCTCGCGTCGCTCGTCGATCAGGCGGCGATGACGATGGCGGGCGGGGAGCGGCGGCCGCTGACGCTGGGCCTGCACTCGTGGCTCGTGCGCGCGCTCCACATCGATCTGCGCCGTGCGTTCGCGTCGGCCCGCGACGCCTGTCAGGCGCTCGAGCAGATGCTCGCCGCAGAACCGGGCTACGTAGCGGCGCCTGTCGCGCTCGAAACGTTCCTGGCCCGGATTGCGACGACTGCGTCGGGCGGCGAGGCAGCACCCGTCGTGGATGTCCCGCAGGCGCCCGCGGCCACCATGCCGCCAGTCGTAACGCAGCCGAGCGCTCCGACGCCGAGAGTCGATTCCCCGTATGCGGCGGCAGCGCCGCCTCCGGTCGCTGCGTCGCCAGCTCCGGAGATGCCGTCGATCGAGCTGTCGTCGATCGACGTGCGCGCGTTCGAACCCGATCTGCGGCAGATGCTGCAGCTCGATCGCCAGATGACGCCGCCCGGTGGAACGCCTCGCGTCCCGCCAGCGGCGAGCATGCCGTTGACGCCGTCGCAGCCGCCGGCGCCGAGCTCGCCTGCGATGCGTGCCGAGACGACCCGATACGAACCTCCGGCTCCGTACAGGTCAGAGCCGATCGTGGATGTCCTCGCTGCCGGTCACGAGCCTCGGCGCGCGTCTGAACCGGAGCGGCCGGCGCCGATGCCTGAGCCGCGCCGCAAGAAGAAAGGCAGCAATCGCAATCGACTGATCGCGGCGGGCGTCGCGGTTGTCGCGATTCTCGCAACCGCGGGCATTTATGCCGGCCGTTATTTCTTCGCCGGCGAAGCGACCGAAGCGGTCCAGCTCGGCATGCTCGTCGTCGAATCCAACCCGTCCGGCGTACAGGTCTTCGTCGACGGCGAGGCGCGGGGTCTTACGCCCGCCAAGCTTTCGCTGAAGCCGGGTCCGCACCTCGTGGAGCTGCGCGGGCGCGGCACGCCGCGCGTCCGGACGGTGACGGTCAACGCCGGCGCGCAGGTGTCGCACTACGTCGAGCTCGCGGAAGCATCGACGCCGGTGACGGGTCAGCTTGACGTGCGGTCGGATCCGCCCGGCGCGAAGGTCACCGTGGACGGCCAGAATGCGGGCGTGTCGCCGATCGTCATCTCGAATCTTCAGCCGGGCGAGCACACGGTCGTCCTGCAGAACCCGCACGGCAGCGTCCGCCACACCGTGACGATCGAGCCCGGCCTTACAGCCGCCCTCGTCGCGCCGATGGCGCAGGGGCCGGCGTCCGGGTGGGTTTCGATCACCGCGCCGTTTGCGATGCAGGTATTCGAGAACGGCCGGCTCGTGGGCTCGACCGAGACCGATCGCATCATGGTCGCCGCCGGCCCGCACGAGTTCGAGATCGTGAACCACACGCTCAACTTCCGCGTCACCCGCCGGCTCGAGGTTGCGGCCGGCAAGGTGGCCCCGATCGGCATCGAGCTGCCGAACGGCGTCGTTAACATCAACGCGGTGCCGTGGGCCGAAGTGTTCGTCGACGGCCGTCCCGTCGGCGAGACGCCAATCGGCAACCTGTCGCTTCCGATCGGACCGCATGAAGTCGTCCTCCGTCATCCGCAGCTCGGCGAACGCCGGCACGCGCTTTCCGTCGTGGCCGGACAGCCCATCCGTCTGAGCGTGGACATGAACAAACCATGACGATCACAACTCGCCGCCTCACGTTCGCTTCCCGCATGCTGACGGCCGGTCTCTTCGGCGTGGTCCTTTTCTGGACGACGCCGGCAGCCGCGCAGGATCCATTGACCTCCGCGCGCGAGCTGTACGCGTCGGCGCGCTACGACGAAGCGCTGGCCACGCTCGACGGACTGCGCGAATCGGGCGGCACGACCGCCCTCGACCGGCGTGCGATCGAGCAGTACCGATCCTTGTGTCTGCTTGCGCTCGGCCGGAGCAACGAGGCTGATGCGGCGATCGCCGCGGTCGTCCGGACCGATCCGTTCTTCATTCCCGGCGATGCCGACGCCTCGCCCCGTGTGCGCAACGCGTTCAGCGACGTCCGCCGGCGGCTGCTGCCGCAGCTTGGAAACGAGCGCTACCAGACGGCGAAGGCGGCGTGGGATCGCAAGGACTACACGGAAGCGGCCGATCTCTTCCGTCAGGTCGTCGCGCTCATCGACGATCCGGACATGCAGGGCCAGTTGAGAGACCTGCGCACGATCGCCGCCGGCTTTCTCGAGCTGGCGGAGGCGGCCGCGGCGCCGGTCGAGGCGCCCAAGCCGGTCGAGGCGCCGCGTGCGCCCGAGCCGCCGCGCCCGCAGCCGAACCGCGTCTACGCGGCCGAGGATCAGGACGTGATTCAGCCGGCGACGATTCGCCAGGACATGCCCAAAGTGCCCGTTGCGGTGCTCAACCAGGCCCGCGAACGGGGAATCCTGGAGATCGTGATCAACGAGCAGGGTCGGGTGCAGGAGGCGACGATCCGCAGCTCCGTTCACCCCGTTTACGATTCGCTGATGATGGCGGCCGCGCGCGAGTGGCGCTATCAGCCGGCCACGTTCGCCGGCACGCCCGTCAAGTTCCGGAAGCGGATTCAGGTCGCGGTTTCCAAGTAGCGCAGCAGCCCTGAAGGGCTGCGCTACGCGCGTGATAGACTGCCGTCCATTCATGATGCGACGAGGCCTGTTGCTCCTCGCGGTCCTCGCAGCATGCCTGAGCGCCTGCCGCGATCCGATCGAGCTGCCGCGCCCGCCAGGCGCGGATCGTCCGCTCCTTCCCGACACTGAAACGATCGAGGCGCGCATCCCCAGGAACGCGACGCTCGACAGCCTCCTCCGCGGCCACGCCGTGCGCGAAGAGGTGGTGACGGCGATCGTGAGCGCGGCGGCCGGGGCGCTCGACCTGCGCGACATGCAGGCGGATCACGCGTACCGCCTCGTGCGCACGTTCGATGGTGTCCTGCGCCTGTTCGAGTACGAGATCGACTCGGACAAATTCCTTCGCATCTTCAGTCCCGATCGTCAGCGCCCGGAGGCGCTCGAGGTCAAGGTCATCCCGTACCGGAAGCGCGTCGAGCTCGCTGCGGCGCGCGGCGTCATCGATCGCGACCATCCGTCGCTCATCGCCGCGTTCGACGCGACGGGCGAGACGGTGCAGCTGGCGATTGCGCTGGCGGACCTGTTTGCGGGCGAAGTGGACTTCACGAGCGATCTTCAGCCTGGCGATCGGTTCGAGCTGCTCTTCGAGAGGATCTATCGCGAGGGAGAGTTCGCAGGCTACGGCAACGTGATTGCCGCCGAGCTCGTGAACGAGGATCGCCGCCTCGAGGCCTACAGGTTCATGCTGGGCGACAAGTCGGCCTACTACGACGCGAACGGACGATCGCTGAAGCGGTTCATGCTCGCGTCGCCGCTCCGGTTCGAGCCGCGCATCACGTCGAGGTTCTCGTATCGCCGGCGCCACCCGGTGCACGGCGGCTATCGTGCGCATCTTGGCGTCGACTACGGCGCGCCGCACGGCGCGCCGGTCGTGGCGGTTGCCGCTGGCATGGTCGTGTCCGCAGGCTGGAGCGGCGGTTCCGGCCGGATGGTTCGCCTCCGTCACGGCCGCACGTACGAGAGTTACTACCTCCACCTCTCTTCGTTTGCGAAGGGGATACGCGGCGGCGCCCGGGTTGAGCAGGGTCAGCTGATCGGCCGCGTCGGGTCGAGCGGCACCGCGACCGGGCCGCACCTCGACTATCGGCTCCGCAGGAACGGTGTCTTCGTGAACCCGCTGGCAGAGCACCGGCGGATGCCGCCGGGCGAGCCGATCCCGGCCGCCGCCCACGACGACTTCCTGCTCGCGCGCGACGCCGCCCGTGCCGACCTGTCCCGGGTGCTGCTCGCACGTTCGGACCAGACGCCGGCGAAACCGGAGGCGACCCGCGCCGCGCCGAACTGATCCGCGTATTCCGCGTGCTAGGATGAGCCGACTGTGGCAGCCATTCGCCCATTCCGCGCGCTCCGGCCCTCACCCGAGTCGGCGGCGCGGGTGGCCTCCGTGCCCTACGACGTGGTCTCCGGTGACGAAGCGCGCACGCTGGCCCGCGGCAACCCGCTCAGCTTTCTGCACGTAACCCGCTCGGAAATCGATCTGCCCGCGAAGACCGATCCGTACGCGCCGGAGGTCTACGCTCAGGCGGCCGCCAACCTCGAGCGGATCAGGCGCGAGGCGCCGCTCGTCGTGGAAGAGGAGCCCTGCTGCTACTTCTATCGCTTGAAGATGGGTGGCCGGGAACAGATCGGGGTAGCGGCGGCGTTCTCGCTCGACGAGTACGACGCCGACCGCATCAAGAAGCACGAGCGGACGCGGCGTGACAAAGAGGACGACCGCACGCAGCACATCACGGCGCTGCGCGCGCAGACCGGCGTCGTGTTCCTCACCTACCGTGCATCCCAGGACGTGGACGAGATCGCGAAGCGCGCAACCGCGACCGAACCGCTGTACGATTTCGTCGCGGCCGACGGCGTGGCGCATACGGTGTGGCGCGCGGCCGGCGAGAACGTCCGGCCGCTGATGGAAGCGTTCGACCGCGTTCCCGCGCTCTTCATCGCCGACGGTCATCACCGCGCGGCGAGCGCGGCGCGCACGAGAGAGCGGATCGACAGCGAAGCGGCGCGCTGGTTCCTTGCGGTCGCCTTTCCGGACAAACAGGTCCAGATCCTGCCCTACAACCGCGTAGTGAAAGATCTCGCGGGCATGACGCCGGCGTCGTTTGTCGAGAAGCTGGGCGAACGGCTCTTCGTGACGAACGGCGGCCCTGTGCCGGAGCGCAAGGGCGAGGCGTCGATGTACCTGGACGGCCGGTGGTATACGCTCGGCCTGTCCGCGCTGGCCGGCGAAGATCGCATCGGGTCGCTCGACGTCAGCGTTCTTCAGAAGGTGGTTCTCGACGCGATTCTCGGCATTGCGGACGTGCGGACGGACAAGCGAATCGATTTCGTGGGCGGCGCGCGCGGGACACCGGAGCTCGAGCGGCTGGTGGACAGCGGCAAGGCTGCCGTCGCCTTCTCGCTGCATCCCGTCACCATCGGCGACCTGATGAGCATCGCGGATGCCGGCGGCATCATGCCGCCAAAGTCCACCTGGTTCGAGCCGAAGCTCCGCGATGGCCTGCTCATCTACACGCTATGAAGGTCCTGGTCGCCGACAAGTTCGAGCGGTCCGGTATCGAGGGGCTCAAGGCGGCCGGCTGCGAAGTCATTTACGAGCCGGATCTGAAGGACGCCGCGCTTGCCGACGCGCTGAAGCGAACGGCTGCGGACGTGCTCGTCGTCCGCAGCACGAACGTGACCGAGCCGATGCTCGACTCCGGCTCGCTCGCGCTCATCGTCCGCGCCGGCGCCGGCTACAACACCATCGACGTCAAGGCGGCGTCGCGCCGCGGCATCTACGTGTCGAACTGTCCGGGGAAGAACTCCATTGCCGTGGCGGAACTGGCGTTCGCGCTGATACTCGCAGTCGATCGCCGCATTCCCGACAACGTTGCCGACCTCCGCGCGGGAAAGTGGGACAAGAAGGAATACTCGAAGGCGGCGGGCCTCTTCGGCCGCACGCTCGCGCTCATCGGGATCGGAAACATCGGCCGCGAGATGATCCGCCGCGCCGCAGGCTTCGGCATGAACGTAGTGATCTGGAGCCGCCGGTTCGACGGCGAGGATCGGCCGCTGTCGGATGACGAGGCGCGAGAGCTCGGCGTGGATCCGCTCCAGCATCAGATCGCGATCTCGCTCGCGCCGACGCCGGCGGAGGCGGCCGCGCGGGCGAACGTCATCAGCCTGCACGTGGCGCTTGCGCCGGGCACGCGCACGCTGGTCAACGCCGAGCTCCTCGCGCGCGTCAGGCCAGGCGCGATCCTGGTGAACACGGCGCGCGGGGAGGTCCTCGATTACGCCGCCGTGGCCGATGCCGTCAGAACGCGCGGCCTGCGGGTGGCGCTGGACGTCTACGCGGCGGAGCCGGCGAGCGCCACGGGCGTTTTCGCCGATCCGCTCGTCCAACTGCCCGGCGTGTATGGCACGCATCACATCGGCGCGTCCACCGATCAGGCGCAGGAGGCTATTGCCGCCGAGACGGTGCGCATCATCCGGTCGTTCAAGGAAACGGGCGAAGTCCCGAACGTCGTGAATCTGTGCCGACGGACGCCGGCCTCGCACATGCTCATCGTCCGGCACCGCGATCGTCCCGGCGTCCTCGCGCATGTCTTCGATCATCTCCGCAGCGAGAACATCAATGTTCAGGAAACCGAGAACATCGTCTTCGACGGCGCCGAGGCGGCGATCGCGCGCATCAACGTCGACGCGCCGCCGAACGGTCAGCTCCTCGACCGGCTGCGGCGCGGCAATGTGGACATCCTCGATCTCAGACTGGTAGCTCTATGAAGAACACAGTGACGCGCGTCTACAACTTTTCCGCCGGACCAGCCGTGCTGCCGCTACCGGTCCTCGAAGAGGCTCAGCGCGATCTGCTGGCGCTGCCCGGCGTCGGCATGTCGATTCTGGAGATCAGCCATCGCTCGAAGCCGTTCGACGAGGTCATCCAGGGCTGCGAGGCGGATATCCGCACGCTGGCGCGCGTGCCGGCGAACTACAAAGTGCTCTTCCTGCAGGGTGGCGCGAGCCTGCAGTTCTCGATGGTGCCGATGAACCTCCTGGCCGCCGGCGGGCTGGCCGACTACATCGTGACGGGCGCGTGGTCGGAGAAAGCGGTCAAGGAGGCGAAGAAGGTCGGCACGGTGAACATCGCGGCGACGGCCGCCGACGGCAACTTCAAGCGCATCCCGCGTCAGGAGGAGCTGAAGCTGACGCCCGGCGCCGCATACGTCCACATGACGTCGAACAACACGATCTTCGGCACGGAATGGAAATACGTGCCCGAGGTCGGCGATGCGCCGCTCGTCTGCGACGCATCGTCGGACATCTTCAGCCGCCCAATCGATGTCGGGAAGTACGGCCTCGTCTACGCCGGCGCGCAGAAAAATCTCGGACCGGCCGGCCTGACGCTCGTCCTCATCCGCGAGGACCTGCTCCAGCGCTCTCAGAAATCGCTGCCGACGATGTTGAACTATGCGGTGCATGCGGAGAACGCGTCGCTGTACAACACGCCACCGGTGTTCGCGATTTACATCACACGGCTCGTCACCAAGTGGCTGCTCTCGGCCGGCGGCCTCGAGGCGATGGGGCGCGAGAACGAGCGCAAGGCGGCCAAGCTCTATTCCGAGATCGACCGCACCGGCTTCTACCGCGGCCATGCCGACGCCGACAGCCGGTCGCTGATGAACGTGACGTTCCGGCTGCCCAGCGAAGATCTGGAGAAGGCCTTCGCCAAGGAAGCGACGGCGGCCGGTCTCGACGGCCTGAAGGGGCACCGGTCGGTCGGGGGGCTGCGCGCCTCCATCTACAACGCGTTTCCGGAGGACGGAGTGGACGCGCTCGTGCAGTTCATGCGTGATTTCGAGCGTAACCACGGCTGACTCGGTCCCGGACATGGGACCAAAGGCGGGGGTGGCCGACCCCCCAAATGTGTTAGAATCGACGGGTTTCCCAGCCGCGGTTCATCCCGACAGAGAGGTCTCAGTGCTCGTTTCGCTGCTTGTCGCCCTAGCCGCGTCCACGCTCGTGACGCAGGTCGCCGTCTACAGCACGACCATCTACCTCCACCGTACCGCCACGCATCGCGCGATCGTGCTGCATCCGGCGGCCGAGTGGGTGTTTCGTTTCTGCATCTGGCTGACGACCGGCATCGTGCCGCGGGAATGGGTCGCGGTGCACCGCAAGCACCACGCGTTTACCGATGAGGAAGGGGACCCGCACAGCCCGACGCTCGAGGGCTTCTGGAAAGTCCAGCTGGGGAACGTCTTCTACTACCTCCGCGAGCTCAAGGATCCCGAGATCGTGACGAAGTACGCGCGCGACATCAAGCCCGACCTCTGGGATCGTGTGCTCTTCAACCACGGGACGATCGGCCTCATCGTCGGAATCACCGCCCTCTGTCTCGCGCTCGGGCTCTGGTGGGGTCTTTTCGCGGCGGGGCTGCACGCCTTCCTGTACGTCTTCGTGCTGTCCTCCTCGATTAATGGCCTCTGTCACTACGCCGGGTACAAGAACTTCGCCAACACCGCGACGAATATCAGACTGATCGCCTGGCTCACCGGCGGCGAGGGACTGCACAACAACCATCACGGATATCCGCGCAGCCCGAAGTTCAGCTTCCGGCGCGGGGAGTTCGATCCGGCCTGGCCGCTGATCCGCCTGATGACCAAGCTGCGGCTTGCCCGTCCCTACAAGACGATCGAGGACGCGCGCCTGCAGCCCCATCCGCAGGAAACCGGCGCCTAGTTCCAGGTTTACTCGGCGGCAGGCCGCGGATGACGTCTGCGTCCGCCGCGGCGGCGTCTGCGCCGCCTTCGGCCTGGACGGTCGCCGGACGGCTGTTGTTCGCCCTCGACACTCTGCTGCGTCTGTCCCGCCGCCATCACCGCGCGCCAGTGTTCGACCGCGTCTGGGTGATCACCATGGATCTCGAGCCACGAGATCGCTTCCGGCAGGATGTGGCGGTGGAGCAGGCTGCGCAGCGCGCGCGGCGGCGCGCCGAGATCGAGGAGCCTTCGCTGGAGCGCCAGGAGGTTGCGAAGGCTCTCGACGTCGCGGCGTGGAAACGGCAGCAGCCCCAGCGTGATGCCGCGCGGGCGATCCGGCTTGCCCGTTTCGGCGACGTTGCGCGGCCGCGAGGCGAGCGCGCCGAGCGGCACCAGCACGCTTCCGACCAGAATGGGATTCGTGAGCGTGTCCGGCACGGACGCGAAACGCCGGCGGTAGGCGTCGAGCCGTTCGAGCGTCGACCAGAACTGCGCCGGCGCCGTCAGGATCGGTGGCGCGATGTGTTCGAGCAGGCCGACTTCCGCGAGGCTGCGGAAGATGCGCTCCGACGCCCCGGACCGCAGGATCTTGAACGTCTCTTCCATCAGCCTGGCAGGGGCCGCAAGGGTAATCGCCTCGCGATGCCGGTCGATGGCCGCGAGGACCGGCGGGTCGATCGTGAAGTCGACCCGCGCCGCCAGGACGACGGCGCGCAGCATGCGCACGGGGTCTTCGAGGAACCGTACGTTTGGATCGCCGATCGACCGGATCACCCGCGATTCGAGATCGTTGAGACCCCCGACGTAGTCGATCACGGAAAACGTGGCGATGTCGTAGAAGAGGGCGTTGACCGTGAAGTCACGGCGGAAGGCGTCTTCTTCTGGTGTGCCGAAAGTGTTATCGCCGGCATGCGGCGCCGCCTCCGCCTCGGGCGATTGCGGCTCGGGCGGCATCTGCCGGCGGAAGGTCGCAACCTCGATCGTCTTCGGGCCGAATCGCACGTGCGCCAGGCGGAACCGGCGGCCGATGATCCAGCAGTTCCGGAACAGCTTCTTGATCTGCCCGGGGTGCGCGTCCGTGCCGACGTCGAAGTCCTTGGGCCGGACGCCCAGCAGCAGATCGCGGACGCCGCCGCCCACGAGGTACCCGGCGTGACCGCTCTGGTGGAGCCGGTACAGGACCTTGAGAGCGTCGGGATCGATGTCGCGGCGGGAAATTCTGTGATCGGCCCGAGGCACGATGGTTGGGGCCACCATCTAACCGGATTATAGCGCGCCGACCGTGGTAAATTCGGGCGAATGACGCTTCGAAGGGCCGGCGGAGCGCTGTCCGCGGCGATGCTCGCGGCGATCCTCGTCGCGGCGCCCGCCGCGGCCGCCGTCCGCGATCCGCTCGACGCGGCGCGGCAGCTCTATAACGAGGGCAGCTACGATCGCGCGATCGCGGCCGCCGACGAGATCACCGTGCCGGCGCTCGTACATGCCGCGAAGCTCGTGTCCGGCCGCGCCCGGCTCGAGCGGTACCGGAAGGCGGGGCAGGAGTCGGATCTCGTGAATGCGCGCACCGCGTTCCTGTCGATTGACTCCGCCGCGCTGACGGCGCGCGAACGCCTCGAGCTGGTCATCGGCTTCGCGGAAGCGCTCTTCCTCGAGGGCTCCTACGGCGCCTCCGCCGAGCTCTTTGCGAGCGTCGTCGATCAGCCGGCGGCGTGGCAGGCCGCCGGCCCGAACGGGCGCGAGCGGCTGCTCGAGTGGTGGGCGGGCGCCATCGATCGCGAGGCGCAGCAGACGCGCGGGCTCGCGCGCGACGATCTCTTCGCACGGCTGCGCGAGCGCATGTCAGAGGAGCTCGATCGCAATCCGACGTCGCCCGTGGCGAGCTACTGGGTGGCCGCTGCCTCGCGCGGCGCGGGCGATCTCGATCGCGCCTGGGACGCCGCGGTGGCCGGCTGGCTCCGCGCACGGCTCGTGGGCTCGCGTTCGCGGGAGCTGTCGAGCGACCTCGATCGCCTCGTCCGCGAATCGATCATCCCGGCGCGCGCCCGCCGCCACGCCGACAACGTCAAGGACGTTCCGCAGCTCGAGGAGGCGATGCTGGCCGACTGGAATCAGGTAAAGACACGCTGGCCGATCTGAGGCAGCCCTGAAAGGGCTGCGCTACAGGCTGACTCACCCCTTCGCTTCCTTCCAGTTCTCCCCGATTCCGATATCGACCGTCAGCGGCACGCGAAGGGGGACCGCGTTCTCCATGCGTTCCCTGACGAGCCCCGCCACCGCGTCAGCCGACTCTTTCCGCGCCTCGAACAGCAACTCGTCGTGAACGGTGAGGATCATGCGCGCGTCCTGCGGATGGTCTGAGCCGAGCGCGGCGTGCACGTCGATCATCGCGCGCTTGAGGATATCGGCCGCCGACCCCTGAATCGGCAGGTTGGTTGCCACACGCTCCGCCGCGGATCGGATCTGCCCGTTGCGGCTGTTGAGATCTGGCACCAGCCGCCGACGTCCCATCATCGTCCGGACGACGCCCGTCTCGCGAGCGTGGGCGAGCGTCTCGTCGATGAACTGCCGCACGGCGGGGAAGCCGGCAAAGTAGGCGTCGATGAACGCCTGCGCCGCCTGCTGCGTCACGCCGATGTCCTTCGCGAGCGTGAACGCGGTCTTTCCGTAAAGGAGCGCGTAGTTGATGATCTTCGCCCGCCGCCGCAGCTCGTGCTTGCCCAGGCCGCTGTCGGGGCCGAACACCTTGAGCGCCGTCCGATCGTGAATGTCCTCGTTTCTGGCGAAGGCATCCATCAGGGCTTCGTCGCCGGAGAGGTGCGCCAGCACGCGCAGTTCGATCTGCGAGTAGTCGGCCGAAATGAGAACGTGACCCGCCGCGGCGACGAATGCGCGGCGAATCTCGCGGCCGAGCTCCGTCCGGATGGGGATGTTCTGCAGGTTCGGATCGCTGCTGCTCAGACGGCCGGTCGCAGCCACCGCCTGGTTGAAGCAGGTGTGGACGCGGCCGGTCTCAGGGTTGACGAGCTGCGGCAGCGCGTCGATGTAGGTTCCCTTCAACTTCTGCAGCGCCCGCCATTCCAGGATCAGCCGCGGCAGCTCGTGGGCGAGCGCCAGCTCCTCGAGGACCTCTACGGCCGTCGAAGGCGTCCGCGTCTTGATGTTCCGCTTGAGCACCGGCAGCTGCAGCTTGTCGAAGAGAATCTCGGACAGCTGCGGAGGCGAATTGATGTTGAACTCCTGGCCCGCGAGCTCGAAGATCTGACGGCTGCGGGTATTCAGCTCCTGGTCGATGCGGTGCGACTGCGTGGCGAGCACCGGGCCGTCCACTCGTATGCCGGCGCGCTCGACGTCCACCAGCACCGGCACGAGCGGCAGCTCCAACGACACATACAGATCCTCGAGCCCTTCGCGGCGCAGCATCTCGCGAAGCGGCGTCGCGACGCGAAGCGGAAGGTCCGCGCGCTCACTGGCGTAGTCGATCACGCCGTCGGACGGCAGATCGACGATGGACATCGCCTTGGCGCCGCGTCCGCAGATGTCTTCCTCGGTCAGCGCCTTGTAGGCGGCCTGTTCGAGCGCGAGATCCTCGAGACGATGGCCGGCCCGCGTCGCGTCCAGCAGGTAGCTGAGGATCATCGTGTCCGTCTCGAGGCCCTTCAGTTCGAGGCCGTGGCGCTCAAGCAGGATCGCGTCAAATTTCAGATCGTGGCCGACCTTCGCGATTGACGGATCCGCGAGGACCGCGCCGAGCGCTGCCGCCACGCGCTGGAGCGCCACGTTGCCCGACGGGCCGAGCCCGTGATGGCCCATGGGCACATAGCCGGCGCGGCCCGGGGCGGTGGAAAAGGCGATCCCTACGATCGCGGCTCGCATCGCGGTCGGTTCGCTCGGGATGACGCGAAGCCCGAACCGCCCGGCCGCCCGGAGCTCCTCGGCGAGGGCGGGGAGGTCGTCGGCCGAGAGAATGCGGTAGTCGCGCTCGCTCGTCCTCGCGGTCGGCGCGTACTCCATGACGAGCGACCGGAACCCAAGCCTCGAGAAGAGCTCGAACGCGCGCTCCTGTGACGCGCCGCGGTACCGGACTCCGTCAGGACTGAACGTGACCGGCACGTCGGTGCGGATCCGCGCCAGCTCGCGGCTCTGCCGCGCCGACTCCTGGTTGGCGAGGAGCGGCTCTCGGTACCGCTTCTGAGGAACGTCGGATGCATGCGCGAGCAGCGCCTCGAGCGATCCGTACTGCGCGATCAAATCGCGCGCGCCTTTCTCGCCGATGCCTGGAACGCCCCTTATGTTGTCGATCGTGTCACCCATCAACGCGAGCACGTCTACGACCTGATCGGGCGTGACGCCGAACTTCTCCTTTACCGCCTCGGCGTCGAACCAGGCGCCGTCATCGCGCGGGTTGAACACCTTGATGCCATTCCGGACGAGCTGGAAGAAGTCCTTGTCGCCCGTCACGATCGCCACTTCGTACCCGGCGGCGGCGGCCTGCTCCGCCAGAGTCCCGATGACGTCGTCTGCTTCGTAGCGCTCGGAGGTGAGGATTGGAACGCCCAGCGCCTCGCACGCGTCGTGAACGAGTGGAATCTGCTGCGCCAGATCGTCAGGCATCGGCCGCCGGTTGGCCTTGTAGTCCGAGACGAGGTCGTCGCGGAACGTGCGGCCCGGGAGATCGAATGATGCGGCGATGAGCTCAGGCCGATGCTCCTTCAGCAGCTTCCGCAGCATCGTGACGAAGATGTAGACCGCGTTCGTCGGCCGGCCCTGCGAATCTCTCAGCGGCGTGCCTTCCGGCGTCCGGATCGGCGCGTGAAAGGCCCGGTACATCTGCGAAGAGCCGTCGATCAAGTAAACCCGAGACATTTGGTGATTTGGTGAGCTGGTGATTTGGTGATCTGGCGTCGAGATCTGAAAAAGATCTTATCATTGACGCCTTGATGGTTCTGCGCGCTCTCCTGCTGGCGATCCTCGTCTGCAGCTCTCTTTCCTGCAACGGCCGGTTGATCAGGCAGTACGAGTACGAGGAAGAGATGTACCTAGACCTCGACGGCTCGGCCACCGTTGTGGTGAATGCGTCGGTTGCGGCGCTCGTCGCGCTTCGTGGGCTGGACCTGCCGACTGACGCAGACGCCCGGCTCGACCGGCAGCGCGTGCGCAGCGCGTACGAATCAGATGTGACCCGAGTGACTCGGGTGAGCAGGCCCTGGCGGCGGGATGGCCGGCGGTTCGTCCAGATTCGAGTCGAAGTGGACGACGTCCGGCGTCTCTCGGCGGCGCGTCCGTTCGACTGGTCGGAGTATGCGCTCAGCCAGCAGGGGGAGACTCGAACCTACAGGCAGGTCGTCCGCGGGACGCCCCGACCGGTGCCGTCCTGGGCCGGATGGAACGGGTCGGAGATCGTCGGCTTCAGGGTGCACCTGCCGAGCATTATCCGATACCACAACGTGCGCGACATGGAAACCGGTGAGACCCGCGACGTCGATCGGGGAAACATCCTGACGTGGGAGCAGCGGCTGTCCGACAGGCTCGCGGCGAAGCAACTCGACATGGAAGCGCGCGTGGATTTTCGGTCGATTCTCGGCCGTACGTTGAGGCTCTTCGTGGGCGCCTTCGGCGCCGCCGTAGTGCTGCTTGGCGCCATCATCTGGTGGACGGCCCGGCGCGGACGGAAACGCCGGGCCGGCGAGCCGATCAGCTCTTAATCTTCTCCATTTCGGCGGTGACTTCCGCGTCGGTGCGCAGCTCGTTGCTGACGGAAAAGGCGCCGAACCCCGTCGCGATCGAGCGCGCGAGCATCCGTTCGACGTTGCTGTTGACCACACCGGTCAGCGTGACGCGCCCGCGCTCGACCAGGATGTGAATCGGCGGGTTCGCCATCGCGGCGTACTGCCAGAACGACGGGTTTCGATAGATCGCCCGCGCGATCCGATATCGCAGCTCGTCGTCGAAGATCGAGACCGGTAGAACGTCGATCTTGTTGACGACCTGCCGAACGCCCTGGACGCGCGCGACCCGCGCTTCGATGTCCTTGCGCTTGTACGGCATCGTCACCTTGCCGGTCAGGGTGACCACACCCTCGTCGACGGACGCCCGGACATCGTCGAAGATCGTGAACTGCGTGTAGGTCGTCACGCGCTTCGCCGCGTCCTTGAAGATCTGGTAGTCCTCTCGATCGGAAGCGAGCGCAGCCGACGGCGCCAGCCAGAGCCCGGCAACCAGGGCCGCGATGGAAAAGTAACGAGTACACTGGAGCACAAGGCACCTCCACTCCTGCGTGGGGGGTATTTGCGAGGAGCTGGCTAACTGCCCTGCTACGAGGCAAAGGCGGTGCCAGCGGCTGCCGGACACCTGGGGCCTTGTTGCGTGAATTTACGGAGAACCGGGAAGCGGGATTGTCCGCTGGCGGCATCACCTCCGCCGGGCGCCGCGCTTAGAGGAGGACGATCGTCGCGGTGCCGGCCGCGATGAGAAGCACCTGCAGAAACGCGCCGCCATTGGTCGTGGCGGCGTGCCCCGGACCGCCGCGGTGAAGACTGGGAATCAGATCCGCCATCGCGACATAAAGGAAGTTGCCGGAGGCGAAGGCGAGCACCCAGGGAAGAAGACGCGGCGCCGATGCGGCCGATCCGAGCATCACGGCGGCGCCCGCGAGTCCCGCGAGGCCTGCGAGCAGGTTCAGTGTGAACGCCTTCCGAGCCGGATATCCCGCTGCCATCAGGATCGCAAAGTCGCCGACCTCCTGCGGCACTTCGTGTGCCGCGATCGCCAGCGCCGTCGTCATTCCGAGCGGCAGCGACGTCATGACGGCGGCCGCGATCACCGCGCCGTCGACGAACGTGTGAAACGCGTCCCCGACGATCACGAGCGTCGCGGTCGTCTGGTGCACCATGCAATCCGCGGAATCGTGGCAATGGCGCCAGAGAACGAGCTTTTCGAGGATGAAGAACGTGAAGATGCCGGCCAGGAGCGCAGCGAATGCCTGTGAAGGCCGAAGCGCTTCGAGCGCTTCCGGAAGCAGGCCAAGCAGAGCGGCACCGAGCAGCGTCCCGACGGCGTAGCTGATGAGGGACGGGACGAGACGCGTGCGGACCCGATCGCCGATCAGCAGGAACGCAGAGGCCGTCAGCAGCCCACCCAGGCTGCCGACGACGCTCAGCCCGAGCGCAGTGGCCGCTTGCACGCAGCCGATATTAGCGCATCGCCGACGCTGACCGGGGACCGTGGCGACTTAGGAAGCGATGTAGCCTCTGCGCGCTCTGACGACGTAGCCGTCCCCACGCCTCATCTCCACACGGATCGTGTGCCAGCGTCCGTCTTTGTGCCCGCGCGACGGATAGGCGAGGAAGTACTGCTTGCTCAACTCGTCCGCGACGCTAGCCGTGGCGGGATCGAGATCGCGGACCGAGCGGATGATCTCCGTTCGACCGCCGCTGTCGTCGGTCAGGTCTCGCAGCGCAGCCACGTCGACGGCGTCCGAGTAGCCCCTGCGGTAGTTCCCCGAGCCCGGCTGCGGGTAGTGTGGAGGATACGGCTGCGTGGGCGGCGGAAGCGTCCTCGGCGGCCGCCGGCCTGGAAACGGCATGGGCACGGGGATCGGAAATCGCGGCGGGCCCGGAGACGTTCGCCCCGCTGTCGACTCCGTCTCGCGGCCATCGATGCCGATCGCGTACACCAGCACTTCCGTCTCGCGAATCAACTGCTGCACGGCTCGCAGGCTCGTCTGACTGCTCGTGTCGTTGCCATCCGAGATGATGACGATCGCCTTCTTCCGCCGCGATCCAGTCTGCGCCATCGGCACCGCTTCCGCGACCGCGTCGTACAGCGCCGTCCCGCCGCGCGGGCTGATGCGATTGAACGCGCGAAGGACGCGCTGCCTGTCGCTCGTCCATCCTTCGAGCAGTTCCGGATGCGCGTCGAAGCGGTAGAGGAACACTTCGTCGTTCGGGTCGAGAAGATCGACGAGAAACCGGTTGAGGGCCCGTTTGGCGGCGAGGAACTTCTCGCCCTCCATGCTGCCGCTCGTATCGATGACGATCCCGAGGCTCACAGGGACGCGTTCGCTGTTGAAGTGCGAGATGGCCTGCGGCTCGTCGTCTTCATAGACGATGAAGTCTTCGCGCGTCAGGCTCGGCACGAACCGGCCGTTCCGGTCAGTGACGGTGGCCGTGACGTTCACGAGCTCGACTCCGGTCCGGAACCGGAACCGGTCTCCCTGCTGCTGGCCCGGCTGCTGTCCCGCGGGCCGGCCCGCGGCGAGCACCACGATCGAAGCAACGATTGCAGCGCGCCTCATGGCTACACCCCTGCGCGATGATCGACGTGTCCGACCACGGCGCCATCCTCGCCGCGGAAGCCGATGCGGTACCGGCCGATGCGGCCGGGCGCCGTGACGTTGACGACAAAGGGCGACTCTTCGCCAGGGCTCAGGATCAGGAAATCGACGAGAGCCCGTTCGCTCGCGACGAAAGTGCCCGACGGATCGAAGATGAACGCCACCGCGCTTATCCGTTCGAGACGCGGCCCGTTCTCTGGATTCCGAACGAGGCCGGTGATCGTCAGTTTCTCACCATTGCGCTCGTGCCGGAGCGACAGCAGCTCGAGCGGAGCCGTGGTGGTCGTCCCGGTGGTCGCGACGGATCCATTCCGAACACCCGCGCCGGCCCGCTGGACGTTTCCGCCGGCCGACCCACTCGAGCGTGACACAAAGAGCAGCGCCGCCACGGCGAGCGCCATGACAGCGGCCACCGCTGCGACGGCGACGATGCGCCGGCCCGAAGGTGACGGCCTGTCGGGCGCCGCGAAAATCGTCTGCGCGCCGGAATCCACGTGGGGTTCGCGGCGCTCACTGCGCTTGTCGAGGATGAGGTCCGCCGGCTGTCGTGATCCGCCGTCGGCCAGATTGACGAGCGCCGCCACGCGCGCCGCTTCGCGCCGGCGCTCGAGCGAGAGCACCCGCCACGTGACGAACGACATCGCTGACGTAAGCGCGAGTGAGACGACGGAAATGGCGATGAGCGTACCTTCCATAAGCAACCCTTAGCGAAGTTTGAATTCCACCGCGACTTCGACCTCGACGTCCACAGGCGTTCCGCGGAGCGTCGCCGGTTTGAACCGCCACTGCCGGACCGCCGCGACCGCCCGTTCATCGAGACCGGCGCCGAGCCGCTCGACCACTCGCACGTTGCCGACGGTGCCGTCGTGCCGGACGACGATTTCGAGGATCACGTCGCCTTCCACTCCGCGCCGCCGCGCGTCGTCCGTATAGTCCGGTTTGACTTCGCGCAGCAGCTCCGGCGGCGCGACGCCCGAGCCCGGACGATACGGTCCGCCGCCAGTTCCTCCGCCGCTGCCCGGGCCAACTCCGGGACCTTCACCCTCTCCGATGCCGGTCCCCTGGCCCGACCCGACGCCACCATGAGTACCTGGCCCCGCGCTGTCGGCTTTCGATGCCGATTCGTTCATCACGCCGGCACGGTCCTGGGTATCTGCCGGTACGGTTGCGATCGGAGCAGCGACCGGTTGCGCCGCCGGCGGCGGCGGCGGTGGCGCCGGCCGTTCGACCGGCCGTTGGGCTACGACCACCGGAGGAGGAGGCGGCCGCCGCGGCGGCATAGGGCTCGATACGCGCTTCGGTTTCGGCGCCTTTCGCTGCGCACGCGGCGGCGGTGTGAGCTGCAGCTTGCCGCCACCACCTCCGCCACCGCCAGGGCCGGGCTGCACGAGATACACGATGCGCGTCGGCTGTGACGGTGTCCGCGGGGTCTGCCTGGCTTCCGGCTCGGCGAGGCCGAGCGACGAAATCGCGACGAGCCCGGCGAGCATCGCGGCGTGAAGCGTTCCGGAAAACACCAGCGACGGGACGAATCGCCTGCCGCGCGGGGACGGTGTGTCCGCGCCGCCGGTGGCCCGCACCTCACGCTTGCGCAGGGCGCGTACAGCGCGAACCGCTTCACGCTCTGACACGAACCCCTCGTACGCCGCGATCGTACGGATGGAACCGGCGGCGACGAGCGCGTCGATCTCTGCCGTTTGCACCCCTGACGCGAGCGCGATCTCGCGCGTGGTGTAAACCGCCGGTTCGTCGGGGCGCTGGAGGAGCATCGTGTGCGCGGATAATTCCGCCCGGAGTCGGGGCAAATCCCTTGCCGGAGCCATGCCGGGCGTCATGAAGGTATTTCGGCACTTTTCGGCCCGATCTTCGGCCTGAGGCTGTAGCGGCCTCCGGACAGCTGTCGTCGCCAAGTGACACACCCGCAAGCACGTACACGTCAGGTTCGTGCTATGACCTATCCCCATGCGAACGATAGTGACCGGCGCGACGAGCGGCATTGGACGGGCGGTGGTACGGCGCTTTGCGGACGCCCGGGCGCGGCTCCTGCTCGTAGGACGCGACGCGAAGGGGCTGAAGGCCATCGCGGCCGAGGTGGCCGGGGCGGCGGGCGACGTTCGTACGGTGGCGGCCGACGTCACAGTCGACGGCGCGCCGTCTCTCATCGTCGGCGCCGCGCTCGAGACGTTCGGCGGCGTCGATGCGCTCGTCAACGCGGCAGGCATCATCGCGAACGGAACGATCGAGTCGACCGGCGACGCGGCGTGGGATGCGATGCTCGACGTCAACCTGCGGGCGCCATTCAGGCTGATGCGGGAAGCGGCGCCGCACCTGTCGGCGTCACGAGGCTCGGTTGTCAACGTGTCGAGCGTGACCGGGCTGCGGGCGTTCCCGGGCGTGCTCGCGTACTGCGTGAGCAAGGCGGGCGTCGATCAGTTGACGCGCTGCGCGGCGCTCGAGCTCGCGCCGAAGGGTGTCCGCGTCAATGCCGTCAATCCCGGCGTTGTCGTGACCAACCTGCATCGCCGATCGGGAATGAGCGAGGATGCTTACGCGTCGTTTCTGGAACGATCGAAGGAGACGCACCCGCTCGGCAGGCCCGGCGCGCCGGAAGAGATCGCGGAGCTCGTGTACTTCCTCGCGTCCGATCGATCGGCGTGGATTACCGGCGAGACGATCTCAATCGATGGCGGACGGCACCTCACTTGCGCACGATAGCAGTGGGTGCATCGGGTGCAGTGGGTGCATTGGGTGCATTGGGTGCATCAGGTGCATTGGGTGCAGGTGCATTGGAAGCACTGAGTACACTCGCACGCAATGCACCGAGTGCACCTGATGCACCCGATGCACCTTGACTCAGCGTACCCCCTCCGCGAATCGCCATCCCTCTCGCTCGGCGAGCACTCGAACCGCTTTGAGTCCGCCGCTGCGGAGCCACTCTTCGGCGGAGTACATCGAATCACTGCGCGGCCCGACGAGCGCGGCAAGGCCGCCGCGCGGTGCCGGCTCGACGAGGATGACGCGGCCGCCGGGGCGGACGACGCGGGTGGCTTCGTTGAGGACGGGAGGACGCGACTCCGGCGCGAGCGGCCGAAGGATGTCGAGCAGGACGACGGCATCGAACGATGATTCGTCGAACGGAAGGCGCGCGAGCGGCGCGGTTGCAACCTCGACGAGCACGCCAGCCCCTTCGGCGGCGCGCTGCGCGGCGGCGACCGCGTCTGGCGACGGATCGACGGCGACCGCGCGTCCGGTCAGGCCGGTCTTTGCCGCAAGCGCGGCGACGAGGCCGCCGTCGCCGCAGCCGATCTGCAGCAGGCGATCGCCGAGCTTCACGCCGACCATCGAGACGGCGAGATCGTGGCGACCACCGCTTCGCCGGAACAGCTTC
>DATAFJ010000060.1:0-2820 GCA_036257535.1 Vicinamibacterales bacterium
CAGTTCCTCACCGACACGCGCGGCACGGGCATCATGAATCACCTGTTCGTCGGATGGGAGCCGTGGCACGGTCCGATTCCATCGCGGACGACCGGCGCGCTCGTGGCCGACCGCCCCGGCACGGCGACGGCGTTCGCCATCTCGAACCTTCAGGAGCGCGGCGAGATCTTCATCGACCCCGGAACCGAGGTCTACGAGGGCATGATCATCGGCGAGAATTCGCGGACGAACGACATGGACGTCAACGTCACGAAAGAGAAGAAGCAGACGAACATGCGCGCGTCCACCGCCGACGAAGCCATTCGCCTGATCCCTCCGCGCCGCCTGGGGCTGGAGCAGGCCATCGAGTTCATCAACGACGACGAGCTCGTCGAGGTGACACCCAGGAGCATCCGGCTGAGAAAGAAGGTGCTCGCCGCCAGCATGCGCCCCCGGAAGGACAGCCAATCGTAGCGCCGGGCCGTCACGCCCCGGCGTGGCCCCGACCGTCAGCTGTCCCATGTATGTAGCGTCCGCCGTCAGGCGGACCGACTGCCTGATTCCGTTAAGATCGTCCGGATGTTCAAACGCCAACGGACCGGATCGGTCGTCTGTCCCGGGTGTGGCTCGCTCGTCGGCGTGAACGACGAGACCTGCTACATCTGCGGCCGCTGGAATCCGTCCCTGTGGGGCTTCTCACCGCTCGTACGCCGGCTCGGGCAGGACATGGGCTTCGTGCAGCTGATCATGGTGGGGACGATCGGGCTGTACGTCGCCACGCTCGCGGGCTCCGGTTCGAACATCGGCATGGGTGGGCTCGGGTCGCTGCTCGCCCCCAGCGCCGAGATGCTCTTCCGCTTCGGCGCGAGCGGTGCGATTCCGGTCTTCCGCTTCGATCGGTGGTGGACCATCTTCAGCGCCGGCTGGCTGCATGGCGGTCTGCTGCACATCTTCTTCAACCTCTTGTGGGTGCGCCAGCTCGCGCCCGAGACCGCCGAGCTGTACGGCCCTGGCCGAACGGTGATCATCTACACGATCTCCGGTGCGGCCGGTTTCACCCTCAGTTCGGTCATGGGCTACCTGTTCCCGGGCGTGCCGCTGCTCGGCGGCGCGGGGTTCACCGTTGGCGCGTCGGCGCCGATCTTCGGCCTGCTCGGCGCGCTCGTCTGCTACGGGCGCCGTACCGGCAGCTCGCGTGTCGGCTCAACGGCCTGGCAGTACGCGATCGTCCTGTTCGTGTTCGGCCTGTTCATGAACGCCGTGGACAACTACGCGCATGCCGGCGGGTTCATTGGTGGGTACGCCGCGGCGCTCTGGCTCGATCCCTCGAAGCGAGAGCGCGTCGATCACCTGCTTGCCGCGCTGGTCTGCCTGGCCCTGACGATCGCGGCGATTCTGGTTTCGATTGTCACGAGCCTCCGGCTGTTCTGAGGCTGCATCGGTCTCCTTGTCACGCTGATGCGCGGTTCACTATGATCCGCTCATGGCGCCGGACAACCCGCTCAAGCTGCGACAGATTCACCACGTCGAGTTCTGGGTGGGCAACGCGAAGCAAGCGGCCTTCTTCTATCGACACGCGTTCGGGTTCTCGCAGATTGCCTACAGCGGTCTCGAGACGGGACGCCGCACCGAGACCTCGTATGCGCTCGAGCAGGGACGCGCGCGCTTCGTCCTGACGACCCCGCTCACGCCGGATCACCAGGCTGCCGAGCACATCACGCGCCACGGCGACGGCGTGCGCGACATCGTGTTCCAGGTCGACGATGCGGATGCGGCGTTCGAGGAGGCGGTGCGCCGCGGTGCGAAGCCGGCCGCCGAGCCGTACGACGTGCGCGACGATCACGGCGCGATTCGGCGTGCGGCCATCCACACCTATGGCGACACCCTCCACTCATTCCTGTCGATCGGCAGCTATCGAGGGCCGTTTCTGCCCGGCTATGCGGCCCGCCCGGTGCCCGCGGCCGACGTCGGCATCCTCCGCGTCGACCATATCGTCGGCAACGTCGAGCTGGGGCGGATGGACGAGTGGGCGGAGTGGTACAGCCGCGTGCTCGGGTTCAAGCGCTACATCAGCTTCGACGACAAGGACATCTCGACCGAGTACAGCGCGCTCATGAGCATCGTGATGTCCGACGATTCGTTCGCGATCAAGTTCCCCATCAACGAGCCCGCCGCGGGGCGTCGCAAGAGCCAGATCGACGAGTATCTCGAGTACTACGGGGGGCCGGGCGTCCAGCACATCGCGCTGCAGACGAGCGACATCGAGCGGACGGTGACGTTGCTGCGCGATCGCGGCGTCGAGTTCCTGCGCGTGCCCGAGAGCTACTACGACATGCTGCCGTCGAGGGTAGGGGAGATCGACGAGGCCGTCGACATGGTCCGGAGCCTCGGGATCCTCGTGGATCGCGACGACGAGGGATACCTGCTGCAGCTGTTCACCCGGCCGGTCGAGGACCGCCCCACGCTGTTCTTCGAGATCATCCAGCGCAAGGGGAGTCGGGGGTTCGGCAAGGGCAACTTCCGCGCGCTGTTCGAGGCGATCGAACGTGAGCAGGCGTTGAGGGGGAATCTGTAGGCTTCCGGAATCAACGGCCACAGCGTGAGGGTCATCATGCCCATCTACCATCAGCTCGGTCAGATTCCCTGCAAGCGGCACGTCGTGTTCCGCCGGCCCGACGGCGCCCTCTATGCCGAGGAGCTGATCGGCAACAAGGGCTTCACCGGTCCGTCATCGCTCGTCTACCACGTGCACCAGCCGACGCACGTCAAGTCGGTGCGGCGCGTGCGCGATCTGAACTGGGAGGCCGATCCCGATCGGCAGTTCCGTCACCGCCACTTCCG
>DATAFJ010000066.1:0-36556 GCA_036257535.1 Vicinamibacterales bacterium
GGTGCTGCAGCTCGCGGGATACACCGAGCAGGAGAAGATCGAGATCGCGCGCCGGTTCCTGGCGCCGAAGGCGATCGAAGGCAGCGGCTTGAGCCCGGAGAACGTGACGTTCCTCGACGAGGCGTTCCAGACGATCATCCAACGCTACACGCGCGAAGCGGGCGTGCGCAACCTCGAGCGCGAGATCAACTCGATCTGCCGCAAGATCGCGCGCAAGGTCGTCGTCGAAGGCAAGGGCTTCAGCGAGGAGATCACGGCGGCGCGCGTGACCGAGTATCTCGGCGTGCCGCGGTTCCGGCCGACGCTCGCGGAAGAGAAGAACGAGATCGGCATCGCGACCGGCCTGGCCTGGACCGAGGTCGGCGGCGAGATTCTGGTGACCGAGGCGACGCTGATGCCGGGCAAGGGCCGGCTGATGCTGACCGGTAAGCTCGGCGACGTCATGCAGGAGTCGGCCCAGGCAGCCATGAGCTACGTGCGCGCGAAGTCGGAGGAGTTCGGCATCCCGAAGGACTTCAACCGCAAGACCGACGTCCACGTGCATATTCCGGAAGGCGCTATTCCGAAGGACGGTCCGTCGGCCGGGATCACGCTGGCCACGGCGCTCGTCTCGGCGCTCGCGCGCGTCCCGACCCGGCGCGACGTCGCGATGACGGGCGAGATTACGCTTCGCGGGAAGGTGCTGCCGATCGGCGGCGTCAAGGAGAAGGTGCTCGCGGCGCACCGCGCCGGCGTGACGAACCTGATCCTGCCGAAGGACAACGAAAAGGACCTCGCCGACATCCCGAAGCCCGTGCTCGACGCGCTCAGCATCTACTTGGTCGAGACGATGGACGAGGTCCTGAAGATCGCGTTGGCCGAGCCGCTGACGGCGATTCCCGCTTCGCCGGGCGCCGAGGCGCCCGCCATCGCGGACGACAGGATTACGCACTAGTCGGGCCTCCCCCAGCGCCCGCGTACGCTCTCGTCGGCCTCTCGCGCGTCATGCAGGCGCGCGCGATCCGGCAGATTTTCGGCAACACTCGACAGGCCCGCGCCCCGCGATCCCGCGGCGGTGGGCAAAGGACGAAGGAACTGTGGAACAGGAACGCACACCCGAGAGCGCGGTCATCGAGCTCTCGACAATCAAGGACATGGGCGTCGCCGAGCTGACGCGAATCGCGAAGGAGCTCGACGTCGCCGGCGCAGGCGGTATGCGCCGCCAGGAGCTGATCTTTCAGATCCTCAAGGCGCGCAGCGAAAAGAGCGGGGCGCTCTTCTCGCAGGGCGTGCTCGAGACGCTGCCTGACGGCTTCGGGTTCCTCCGCGCGCCCGACTACAACTACCTGCCCGGCCCCGACGACATCTACGTCTCTCCCTCCCAGATCAGGCGGTTCGACCTGCACACCGGGGACACGGTCGCCGGGCAGATCCGGCCGCCCAAGGACGGCGAGCGGTACTTCGCGCTCATCAAGGTCGAGGCGGTCAACTTCGAGCCCCCGGACCGGACGCGCGAAAAGATCTTCTTCGAGAACCTGACGCCGCTCTATCCGCAGTCGCGGATCAACCTCGAGAACGGCGGCGACAACCTGTCGTCGCGCGTCATGGACCTGATGGTACCGGTCGGCAAGGGCCAGCGCGGCCTGATCGTCGCGCCGCCGCGCACCGGCAAGACGATGCTGCTCCAGAACGTCGCGAACAGCATCACGTCCAACCATCCCGAGGTGTATCTGATCGTTCTGCTGATCGACGAGCGGCCGGAAGAGGTCACCGACATGCAGCGCTCCGTCAAGGGCGAGGTCATCTCCTCGACCTTCGACGAGCCGGCGCAGCGGCACGTGCAGGTGGCAGAGATGGTGATCGAAAAGGCGAAGCGCCTGGTCGAGCACCGCAAGGATGTCGTGATCCTGCTCGACTCGATCACGCGCCTCGCTCGCGCCTACAACACGATCGTGCCCGCCTCGGGCAAGGTCCTGTCCGGCGGCGTCGACAGCAACGCCCTCCAGCGTCCGAAGCGGTTCTTCGGAGCGGCGCGCAACATCGAGGAGGGAGGCTCGCTGACGATCGTCGCAACGGCACTCATCGACACCGGCTCGCGCATGGACGAGGTCATCTTCGAAGAGTTCAAAGGCACCGGCAACCTCGAGATTCACCTCGATCGGAAGCTCGCCGACCGGCGCGTCTTCCCCGCGATCGACATCCAGAAGAGCGGCACGCGCAAGGAGGAACTGCTCCTGCCGAAGGAGGATCTGAGCCGGGTCTGGGTGCTTCGAAAGGTCCTCACGCCGCTCTCCCCCGTCGAGTCGATGGAGCTGCTGCTCTCCAAGATGGGCAAGACGAAGTCGAATGCCGAATTCCTCGCGGCGATGTCCAACGGTCAAAAAGCTTGAGCCCGGCCCCTCCCGTCGTGTAGAGTCCGGCTGAGCTCGAGTTGGCCGGCCGGGAGGGTCGCCATGAAACACAGCCACATCGTCAAATTGAACGCCTTGCTGGCGGGCGGCGCAGCCCTTCTTCTCGAAGTCACGGCTGCTGCGCAGTATCCGCAACCGTCGGAGCGGTACCCGGCGGAGTGGGAAACCGATCGGTTCCAGGTGCGGCGGGTCATCATTCCCGCAGGTGCCCAGGTGGACGAAGCGGCTGGGCGCGACAGCGTGGTCGTCGTCCTGACCGCCAACCTCGACGGTCGAATGCCTCCGGCCGAGGCCATGTGGCAGCCCGCAGGGCCGCGAGTCCTCGACAACCGGGGCGTCGCGCCGTACGAAGCGATCGTCATCGACCTCAAGGACGGACCGGCGACGACGGGCGCCACCCCGCCCGAGGCGATCAGTTCATCCGAGCGGGCCGACGTCTGGCGGCTGATCGACAATCCGCGCGTGCTCGTCACGAAGCTGCGGTACGAGCAGTCCACGGTCGTCGACCCCCTGCACCTCCATCCGAACGACACGGTCGTCGTCTACCTGAATGCGGGCTACAGCTTCAAATGGGATGAGCCGCGAGCGCTCGGCTCCTACTGGCCGACGCTGGGATGGCACGACGGAGCAGGATGGTACGCGGGCGCGAACCGCGTCCTGCGGGCCGACGTCGACGTCGTGCCGGGGAACACGCTCCACGCGTTCGGCAACGCGGGCGGCGATCCGCTGGAATTCCTCGCCGTCGTCCTGAAATGACGTGAGGCAGGCCTGAAGGCCTGCGCTACACGTCACTTCTTCAACGGATCGCCCGAGAACCGCCAACTCGTCGTGTAGTCACGGGCGAGCGACTGGTTGGTGAGCCGGGCGCGGACCATTTCGACCGGCATGCGCCCGCCGAGCAGGACGCGGTCGTGGAATTCCCGCGCCGTCATCTTGCCAGAGTCGACGAGCTCTTCGTAGAGCGCGCGGAACTGAAGGCCGCCGATGAGATACGCGAGCTGGTAGAGCGGAGCGGCGTCGGCCGATCGGCGGACTTCCGCTTCGGCGTTGGCCCGCTCGTGCCCCACGCGGTCGACCAGGAAGTCGACGGCCTGCTGGGGCGACCATTTTCCCAGCTGAAAGTTGAGCGAGAAGATGATTCGCGCGGCGCGATGCATGCGCCAGAAGAGCATGCCGATCTTGTCCTCGTTCCCGCGCGGGAAGTTCCGATCCCACAGCAGGAGCTCCCAGTAGAGCGCCCAACCCTCTCCCCAGAACGGGGTGCGCATCAACTCGCCGCGGTGGGGATTGAACCGGTTGGACATGAACGCCTGGAGGTGGTGCCCCGGTATCAGCTCGTGGTGGACGGTCGCAAAGTTGAAGTGAGGCGTGTTGCCCCTCATGCTCATCAGCTTGTCGTCGTGGCGCATCGCGTCGGTCGGATACGACACGCGGGTGACCTCGCCGCCGGTGAAGAACGGGTTCTGGAGCTGCCGCTCGGGCGTTTGCATCGCCAGCCGCCAGATTTCCTTCGCGAGCGGCGCGATGGTGATCGCGTCCATCTTCTCGACGAAGTCCTCCGAGTAATCGGCGATCTCGAAAATCGCCCACGGCTTCTCACCCGGCGCCGGCGCGAGGTTCTTCACGTGCTCGAGCGCCTTCTTCCAGTCGTCGCCGAACCCCATCGCGTTCGACACGATTTTGAACTGCCGGTCGGTCCACTCGAACTCGCGCCATCCAATCGCGATGAGCTCGTCGGCGTTGTACGGGATCATCTCGAGCGCGAGATCCGCGCGGAGGCCGTCGGCGAAGACCGGATCGCCGATGATCGGCTCGATCTCGCCGGGCCGGACGCCGACGAGCTCGCGGCGAATCGCCTCGTGGTAGGCCGTCAGCGCGCGTTCGACGCGCGTGTACGGCTCGGCCGCCCACCACGTGAACAACGGGTCGTAGCCGCGATAGAAGCGGTTCCAGTCGGCGAGCACGTCTTTCAGGTGCGCGACGTACAAAGCAGCGCGGTTCGCCACTGCGGGTGTCATGGCCGGCTTCGAATTCGTACCTGCCGATCGCGCTGTGTCGGTGAGCGCGGCTGTCAGCCGGGTCACCTCGTCGGCCGTTTGCGCCAGCGTCTCCGCCGCGGCCCGGGGATCGACGCGCTGTCGACCGTGCCGCGCTTCCTGCAGCGCGCGCAGCCTGTCGGCGAACGGCACGAGTGAGGCGATCTCTTTCCATCGCCGCTCGTCCTGCGCGAGCATCTCGGCATCGTACGTGAGCCGATTGCGAAGCAGCACGTAATCGATCTGGCCCTCGTGGTTCAGGGCTTTGAAGTCGACGTCGGAGAGCCGGCGCTGCCAGTCGCCGTAGAACCGCTTCAGCCGCTCGAGCCGCGCCGGCGAGTACTGCACCTCGTAGCGGCGCAGGATCGCCGCGCGATCCTCCAGATAGCGGCTCACCCCGATCCGCAGATCGCTCTCAGAGCGCGCAAAGGCGACGAGCGACGACAGGACGGGCGCGTCCTGCGCCCACCCGGTGTCTGCTCCGCGCGCCGGCTGCGCTCGCAGCTCCGCAGACGCATGGACAAGACACGCAATTGCCGCGACGAACATCCCGGCGAGCCGGAATCGAGACCTGCGAGTCACCAATGCCTCCTCAGAGTGATCTACGAACCCGCGAGATTCTACATCGCCGGCCTCGGATACCATGTCACCATGCGATACAGGCGCTTCGGCCGTCTCGGGTGGGAAGTATCGGAGATCGGGTACGGGATGTGGGGCATGGGCGGCTGGAGCGGCTCGAGCGACGAGGAGTCGCTGTCCTCGCTCACGCGAGCTATCGAACTCGGCTGCAACTTCTTCGACACCGCGTGGGCGTACGGCAGCGGCCACAGCGAGACGCTCCTGCGCGAGACGCTCAGTCGGCACCGCGATCGGCGGCTGTACGTCGCGACGAAGATCCCGCCCAAGAACGGCCGGTGGCCGGCCCTCGCCTCGTACACGCTCGACGACGTCTTTCCGGCGGATCACATTCGCGAGTACACGGAGAAGAGTCTCGAGAATCTCGGCGTAGAAACGATCGACCTGCAGCAATGCCATGTGTGGACCGACGCGTGGTCGCGCGACGAGCGCTGGCAGCGCGCGGTCCGTGATCTGAAGGATGCCGGGCTCATTCGTGGCTTCGGCATCAGCGTGAACCGCTGGGAGCCCGCGAACGTCGTTCAAGCGCTCGAGACCGGACTCGTCGACTGCGTCCAGGTCGTCTACAACATCTTCGACCAGGCGCCCGAAGAGGCGCTCTTTCCAGCGTGCGAGAGGCACGGCGTCGCCGTCATCGCGCGCGTCCCATTCGACGAAGGCAGCCTCACGGGCGCGCTCCGCGCCGACTCGAGCTGGCCGAACGGCGACTGGCGAAACATCTACTTCAACCCCGAGAATCTCCCGGCGACGATCGACCGTGTGAAGAAACTCCAGCCGGCCGTGCCGACCGGAATGGACCTCCCCGAGCTCGCGCTGCGGTTCATCCTGCACCACCCGGCAGTCTCGACGACCATCCCCGGGATGCGGAAGCCGCGCCATGTCGAGAGGAATCTGGGCGTGTCGGACGGGAAGCCGCTTGAGCCCGGCGTGGTGAGCGAACTGCGCCGGCACCGGTGGGATCGGACGATGGTCATACCCTGATGGGGCCTGGGGCTCGGGGCTTGGGGCCTGGGGCTTGGAGCTTGGAGCTTGGAGGCCTAGGTTATAATGGAGTGTTCGCCCCAAGCCCATCCAGGGGACAGGGGCCCCTGGCCGCGAGCGAGGAGCACACCGTGAAGGAAGGGATTCATCCGAAGTACCACGAGGTCGAGGCGCGCTGCGCCTGCGGCAATACGTTCAAGACCCGCTCGACGAAGCCCGTGCTGCACCTGGAGATCTGCTCGGCCTGCCATCCGTTTTTCACCGGACGCCAGAAGCTGATCGACACCGAGGGGCGCGTGGAGCGGTTTACGAAGCGATTCGGCGCGCAGACCTCCGAGAGCCGCAAGACCGCCGCGAAGGCGGCCAGGGAAACCGCCAAGGGCAAGAAGGCGGCGCGCGCGTAGTTCTTACCGAAATCTAACCTTCCGCTCAGGCCGCGCTGACCACTTCCGCGCGGCCTCCCGTTATCCTCAGTTTGGTATGAAAGGTCACTACCGCTCGCGCCGTCATCGCGGCGGACACGTGCAGGTGCGTGTGGCCGACCTCGACCGGGCGATCGTCTTTTATCGAGACACTTTCGGGTTCGAGTTGGTCGCCGATGGCCGTCCGGCCGGACTGCAGGTGGTGTTTCTCGAGGGCCGCAGGGAACCGTTCAGCGTGCTGGAGCTGCGGGAGGGGCAGATCGACACGCCTCAGAACAGCACGCAGCCTTCGTCCGTGGGCTGATCGAGCAGGTCCACCTGGACACCACCTGTCCGCTCGAGTCTTCGGGTGATTTTCCTGTCCAGCCGTGCCAGCCGGTACAGCAGGTCCTCGCGGCGCCGGGGAAGCTCGTTTTCGAGCTCGAGCAGCGCCTCGAGCGCTAGCGTCCGCGCGCCATCGAAGTCTCCCGTACGATGCTCCATGTGGACGGCGAGCGCCTGCCGCGCCAGCGTGCCGATGCTTCCGGAAGAGGCTGATGCGAGAACCTGCCGCCAGGCGTCTGCCGCTTCTGCATGTCGACGCTCGCGCCTCAATCTGATCGCCAGGCGGCACCAGCCGTCAGTCCGCACCTCGGCGTCCGCGTCGGCCGTTGCGTCGCGGTAGCACTGCTCCGCCGCGGCAAATCGGCCGCCGCGCTCCAGCAGCCGTCCGGCGGCAAGCCGCTCGCGTCCGTCGCGGCACGCGGGCGATCCACCGTGCGCGATTGCCGCCGCGCGCGCGGTGACCGCCGCCAGCGATACGAGGTCCAGCCGGTTGTGCTCGAGCACTGTCTCGAGCGGCGCCGGGTCGCCGGTGCGAAGGAACCGGAAATAGCGCGACGGGATCTCGAACCCGGGCACGTCGCCCGTGCGCCGCACGCCGAAAAGATCGCGCTCCAGAACGGAGAGATTGCAGCCTTGAGGCGCCTCGCGATCGCGCCACAAGCGCCGGGCCGTGTGGAGCATGTCGAGGTGCGCTTTCTCCGCGAGCGGCGGTGGTATGCGGTGGAACAGCCAGCGTGTTTCCATCACCGGCAGGTCGAACGTCTTGCCGTTGTAGGTCACGAGGCAGCCCGCGCCGGCAACCGAGTCGGCGACCGCAGCGAGCAGCGCGCGCTCGGCGGCGTACGACGGCAATAGAAACTGATGGATCTGGAAAGCGCCGAGATCGAAGTAGCCGCAGCCGACAAGAAATGCGACCGTTCCGGCGCCGCCGCTCAGTCCTGTCGTCTCGATGTCCAGGAAGATCGGGCTGCCGGGAGTGTCCAGCGCCGAAAGATCCGTGACCTCGCAATCGCCGATACGCAGATTGCCGTACCACCGGTCGGATTCGTAGCGGCGGCAGATGCGCAGGCAGCTTCCCGCAGACGTATCGAAGGCCGTTCCGCCGAGTGACTCGCACACCTGTTCGAGCGTGGCCGGCGTCCGCCAGCCGGGGCTATCCAGCTCGTAGGTCAGCTCGCGGGCCGGCCCTGAGCCTGGTCGAGGGGCCTGCCCTGAGCCGCGGACTATCTGACGGAGACGCGAGGCGACGTCGCCCATGTGTCAGATCTCGCGGCTGGTATGCGCCCGGGCCACGAGCATGTCGAGAATCTGCGAGGCGACAGCCTTGGCCAGCGGTCCCGTGTTCCCTTCGGGCCCGACGCAGGACGGGCACCCGGATTCGCACGGGCAGCCGGCGATCAGGTCGCGCGTGCGCGCGAGCAGCGCGTCGTGCATGGCATACAGCGGCTGGCTGAATCCGATCCCGCCCGGATAGTTGTCGTAGATGAAGACGTTCGGCTCGCCGTTGATGTCGAGGTTCTTCTCGGCGGCGCCTCCCGTCCGGATCGCGCGGTCCAGGTTACCGCCGTCGATGGACAATCCGATGTCGTGGCGGTCGCACATCAGGAGCAGCTGCGCGATGTTTTTCATGGCCCACGCGAGGCCGACGACGCCGTCACGCCGATCGTCCGGCCCGTACGGCAGCGCCCCCATCACTTCGGCAGGAATCGTCAGCCAGTACGCCGTCGTGTGCATCTGCTGCTCGGGCAGATCGAGCTCGCCCGAACCGACGTTCTCGTTCGTGTAGAACTTGATCTTCTTGAAACCGACGACGCGCGAAACGACGTGAACCTCGCCGTGAGACCTGGGCGACCAAAGGGTGTCAGGTACCGTTTCCGGATGCGCAGGCCCATCACCGGAAACGATACCTGACACCTTTTCGAACGTATCCAGAATCGTGACGCGCGTGTACGTGATCGCGTCGGTGTAGTAGTCACACTCCACCGCGCGGACGTATGCCTTTCGTCCCTCGAAATCGAACCGCTCGACCTGAAACAGCTGGCCCTCGACGATGTAGATCGCCTTTTCGTGGAGCGTGGCGGGACCGCTCGTGAAGTCGGTCTCGCCGATCACCCGTTCGTGGTCCGTCTGATCGACGACGACGAAGTTGTCGGACGAGATGGACCGCAGGCTCACCGCGTCGGCGGGATAGGACTCGCTTGTCCAGTTCCACTGGCCGTCGGCGAAATGGAGGAATCCCTCCTCGCCCAGAACGGTGAGCACGGCCTGCAGGTCGGCATCGAGCTCGCCGAATTTCTCGCCTTCGCGAAACGGCAGCTCGAACGCGGCGCACTTCACGTGGTCGAGGAGGATATGGAGGTTGTCGGGATTGACGAGCCCGTGCTCTGGGCTCGCGCCGAAAAAGTACTGCGGATGCCGGATGATGAACTGATCGAGCGGCGCGCTCGACGCGACGAGCACCGCCGCCGAGCGGCTCGACCGGCGGCCCGCCCGCCCGGCACGCTGCCACGTCGCCGCAATCGTCCCGGGATACCCGGCGAGCACCGCGACGTCGAGCGCGCCGATGTCGATCCCGAGCTCCAGCGCGTTCGTCGAGACGACCGCGCGAACCTCGCCCGCGCGCAGCCCCTTTTCGATCTCACGCCGCCGCAGCGGGAGATATCCGCCACGGTATCCGCGGATCACGTCCGACGCGCCCGGCGCGCCCTCATACGCATCCTTCAGATACGTCGTTAGGATTTCCGTCGCCAGGCGGCTTTGCGCAAAGACGATGATCTGCAGGCCGCGCTTCAGGAATTCGAGCGCTACCTGGCGGGTCTGAGCGAGATACGAGCGCCGTATCCCGAGCTGCGCGTTGACGACAGGCGGGTTGACGAAAACGAAGAACTTCTCCCCGCGAGGAGCGCCGCTGCGATCCACGAGCTCGAACGGCTCGCCCGTCAGCCGCTCGGCAAGCTCGCGCGGGTTGGCGATCGTCGCCGACGAACAGATGAAAACGGGATCGGACCCATAGTGGCGGCAGACGCGGTGCAGCCGCCGGATGATGTTGCCGAGATGACTTCCGAAGACACCGCGGTACGCATGCAGCTCGTCAATGACGACGAACCGCAGGTTCTCGAAGAGCTTCGCCCAGCGAGGATGGTGCGGGAGGATCCCCGAATGGAGCATGTCGGGGTTGCTGAGCACGACGTGGGCCCGGCCGCGGATCGCGCGCCTGGCATCCTGCGGCGTATCGCCGTCGTATGTGAACACGCCGATCTGAACGTTGTCCGATCCGGGGGCCCCTGCCCCCCGGCTGTCCTGCTCGGCGAGGCGCTCGGCAAGCGCCTGCAGCTCCGCAAGCTGATCCTGCGCGAGCGCTTTCGTGGGAAAGAGGTACAACGCGCGCGCCGACGGATCTCGAAGCACCGCATCGAGGACCGGTACGTTGTAGCAGAGTGTCTTGCCGGAAGCCGTCGGCGTGATGACGACGACGTTTCGTCCGGCGAAGGTGTGCGCGAGCGCCTCGGCCTGGTGCGTATAGAGCTGCGCGGCGCCTCGCACGCTGAGCGCGGCGCGCAGGCGGGCGTCCGTCTGCTCGGGAAACGGCGCATACCGGGCTTCGATCGCCGGCATCCGCTCGACCGCGGTAACGATCGGCTCTCGACCGGCTGCCTCGGGGCCACGCGCCGCCTCGAGCCGCGCGAGAACATCCCGCAGGCCGCCGTCCTTATCCGCGAGTCGGGCAGGGAGCGCCAAGGCGAAGAAATGGTAACAGCCTGGCCCGTGGCGATCAAGAAGCGAAACCGGCCGCGGATTGCCCGCGGAATACGCTGATTACTTCAGTTGTCGCGTTGGTCCCGGGCCCTCGCCGACCGGATTTCCTGCTCCGCGCGGAGCCAGTCGTCCCAGTCGTGGCCCTGTTCGCCGCCCCGCTCTTCGTAGAGCTCATAAGCTCGTCGGCGAACGTCATCATCGTCAGTCACCCGAGGCGGCTCGGCAACTGCGGCGGCGCCGCGGACGCGATCGGCCATCGACGATCCAGGCTGGGAATCCGTTCGTCTCCTTCGTTGTTCGTCAGCCATGGTGACACCCCCTAGAGAAACGGATCATTCACGCGCCACTTTCGATGCCTCGACCGTAGCGCCGGCTGGTTGCGGTTCTCTTATCATGACTCACGTCGGGCCGATTCGGTTTCCGGAAGTTACAAGCGCTCGCGTGCCACACGTGCGGCGACGCCGCTCAGTCCGAGCACGCCGATGATGTTGGGGAAGATCTGAAGCGCGTTCATGAGGTCGCCCCACGCCCAGACGACTTCGACCCTGGTGAGGGCGCCGAGAGGGATCAGCAGACAGTAGGCCCAGCGGTACGGCATCACAATCCTGCGACCGAGCCAGTATTTGAGAAACTCCTCGCCGTAGTACGCCCAGCCGATGAGCGTGGTGTAACCAAAAAGAAACACGCAGAACGCAACGATGAAACCGCCGATGCCGCCCGGAATGGCCGCGTTGAAGGCGGTCGCGACTGCGGCCGTGCTGGTTTGACCGGAGAGATATGCGCCGCTCAGCAGAATCGTCATCGCCGTGATGGTCGACGTCACGAAAGACACGATGAACGTTTCCATGACGGCGTTGAGCCCCTGCTGCACCGGCCGCGCGCTTTGTGCCGTCGCATATGCGACGGCCGCCGTTCCGTAGCCCGCTTCGTTGGCATACAGGCCGCGCGCGAGGCCGTAACGCATGGCGATCAGAATGCCGAGGGTTCCACCGGCGCCGGCGCGCAGCGAGAACGCCTCGCGAAACACGAGCGCGAGCACATCGGGGATCCGCGGCGCGAACCACGCGATCACGAAGAGGCCGCTCGCCAGATACAGTCCCACCTTGAGCGGCGTCAGCTTCTCCGCGGCGCGGCCGATCGACTTGATGCCGCCGATGATCACGAGCCAGGCCAGCACGGCGATCACCAGCCCGCTCACCCACGCCGGAACACCGAGCTGCGTACGCCAGACCAGCGCGATCGAATTCGTCTGCGTAAACGGCGTCGTCGTCAGCGCGGCGATGCCGGCGACGACGGCGTAGGCCATCGCGAGGCCGGGTGATCGCAGGCCATCGCGAAGGTAATACATCGGTCCGGAACCGAGCTCGCCGTCGCGCGTCGACCGGTACGTCAGGCCCAGCACCGCTTCGGAGAACTTGATCGCCGTCGCAAGAAATCCGTAGCACCAGATCCAGAAGAGCGCGCCAGGGCCGCCGGAGACGATCCCGGCCGCGACGCCGGCGATGTTGCCCGTGCCAATCGTGGCGGCGAGCGCGGTCATGAACGCCTGGAATGGCGTCAGGGCACCTGCTGCACCGCGGTCGGCGCGCGAGAAGAACGCGCGGAGCGCGTCGCCGAAGCGCCGGACCTGCACGGCGCCCAACCGAATCGTCAGGAAGAGACCCGATCCGAAGAGAACGATGACGAGGATGGGGATGAAGAGAAAGTCCGCGGTCTGCTGGATGAGAGCTGCCATTCGCTAAATCAGCGACCGTGACTGGCAGCCGTCCACGGTGATCGCCGCTCCGCTGATCCAGCTCGCGCGAGACGATGCGAGAAAGGCAACGACGGCACCCACCTCTTCCGCGCGCCCGAAGCGGCCGAACGGCAGCTCGCGACCGATGAACTCCTTCATGCCCTCGGGATCCTCCTGCTGGCGCTTCCACCACGATCCGCCGGGGAACGAGATCGAGCCGGGACATACGCTGTTGACGCGGATGTTCTGCGGGGCAAGCTGCTGCGCCATGCTCTTCGCGAGGCTGATCTCGGCCGCCTTGACGGCGTTGTACGTCATGCGGCCGCCCGACTCGCGGCCCCAGATGGACGCGATCATCAGGATCACGCCGCCGCCGCGGGCCCGCATGTGCGGCACCGCGAGCCTCGACGCGCGCACCGCCGGGACGAACGTCTCGTCGAACGCGGCTTTCCACTCGGCGTCCGTCGTCGCGACGATGTCGGTTCCGCCGGCACGTCCGACATTGTTGACCAGAATGTCTATCCCGCCGAAGGTCTCGATGGTTTTCGCGACGACGGTATTGACGCCTTCGGCCGTGGAAACGTCGGCCTGGACGGCGAGGATGGCACCGATCTCGGACAGTTCGCGGGCGGCCGCCGCGAGCGCGTCGGCGCCGCGCGCGCAGATCGCGACGCGACACCCTTCCTCGACGAGCGCCCGTGCGCTGGCGAAACCCAGGCCACGGCTGGAACCGGTGACAACGGCGACCTTGTTGGAAAGAAACAGATCCATTGCGGAATGTGGAATGTGGAATGCTGAGTGAATTGATCATTCAGCATTCAGCACTCAGCATTCGGCACTGCGCATTCTATCTCAGTCCCAGATCGTTCAGGCTCCAGTTGAACTCCTGCCACGTCAGCTTGAACTGGTTCTGCTCGAGAAACTCACGCTCGGTCGGAAGCGCCACCGGCACGACGAGCGCGAGTACGGCCTTCTCGATGGGGCTCCGGGACGAGGCGTACGCGGGAACGGCACCGCCGCCCGCGTAGGCGGCGGCGAACTCGGTCTCGTGCCAGCTGATGATCGGCGTGACGGACACCTGGTTCGACAGCCGGTCGATCTTGACGTGGTTCTGGCGGGTGAGAAAGTCCTGCGTCTGCGTGGCGAGCTGCTCCTCCAGGCGGTCGGCGGTGTAGGCTTCGCTTCGGAGCCGGCCGCTCCCTTCCGCTCCCCTGCCGAGCGCAAAGTACAGCCGCGGATCGCGGAACTCGGCGAGCCCTTTCTCGATGTCGTCGAGCGAGACGAGCTTTCCGGCGGCGCGATGCCGCTTTTCGTCGAACGCGCCCGGAATCTGCCGGATGCTGTTCGCGGGATACGCCTTGCTTCTTCCGACGATCGGGAAGCGGTTGATCACGGTCTGGAGGACGAACGCATTGTAAGCATTCAGCCACAAGGCGATCTTCTGTTCACGTGACCATTTGTCGTAACTGGCCGCGGGGACGTTCAGCGATGCGACGTAGCGGTCCAGCCGTGTGCGCTCGAGTCGCAGCGCGCGATAGTACACGTAGCCGTCGCGAACGTACAGGTCGAGAATCTGATCCAGCGGCCGGTGCAGCGGCTCCGCGGTCGAAGGCGGCTGCTGCGCGAGGATGCGCGTACTTTCGAGATCCGAGACGACGAGCGCAAGCGCGGTGACGAGCAGCGCTGCCGCCGATCGTTGAGCTGCGTGACGCTTCATGACGGGGATAGTACCTCAAAGGCCGGGAAGAAAGCCGTCGAGCGCCTCGTTGAAAACGTCCGGACGCTCGAGGCTGGACAGGTGCCCTGCTTCCGGAACGCGCTCCAGACGCGAGCCGCGGATGCCGCGATGAAGCGATTCCGAGTTGGGCGGAGGCGTCAGTCCATCCTCCTCTCCCACGATGACCAGGGTCGGCACGTCGATCGTTGCGAGGAGCGGCGTCGAGTCCGGCCGATGCATCATTGCCTGCAGCGCCGTGGTAATCGCCTGCGGTGAGTTGGCTTCGATGAGCGCGCGCACCGTGGCGACGACTTCCGGCCGCTGCCGCGTCGTGGTCTGACCGAGCAACTTCGGAACCATCTCGCGCGCGATGCCCGCTGCGCCTTCAGCTTCCGCGAGCGCGATCATCTTCTTCCGGTTTGCGCGCCCTTCATCCGTGTCCGCTTCGGCTCTCGTATCGGCGAGCACCAGCGCCCGAATCGAAAGCCTTGCTCGCCTGAGCAGCGCGAAGATGACGTAACCGCCCATCGACAGCCCGCCGACGACGGGGTTGTCGAGCGCCAGCGACGCCGCGACCGCCTCGACGCCGGCCGCATACTCGTCCATCGACGGGCTCGAGCCATCGGCCATTTTCAGATCCGGCGCGATGATGCGCCAGCCGTCCGGCGGCGCTTCGAGCTGCGGCCGCCACAAATCTGCACTGAGCGGAAACGCGTGAAGGAGAAGAAGGGGCTTGCCGCGCCCGCTCTCGAGTACACGGGCACGCCGTCCGTTGATGTTCAGCTCACGGGTGTCAATCGACATCCGCTGATGATATCGGATTGGAGTGGTGATATCGTCCCGGCCATGCGCAAGTCGCTCATCGTCGCACTACTCGCCGCGCTCGTGGCTGCCCCCGCCCCGCAGGACAACACGCCCGCTGTCGTGATGATCTCCATCGACGGCCTGATGCCGGCCAGGTATACCGGAAACGATTCCGCTCGCATTCCCCGGCTGAGGAAGCTGATGCAGGACGGCGCCTGGGCAGAGGGCGTCGTCGGTGTGCTGCCCACCGTTACATACCCGTCACACACCACACTCATCACTGGCGTGCCGCCGGCGATACACGGGATCGTCGACAACCGGATCCTGGATCCGGAAGGGCGGTCCAACGCGGCATGGTTCTGGTACGCGAGGCAGATTCAGGTGGCGACGCTGGTCGGCGCCGTGCGAGCACGTGGCTTGCGCACCGCAGCGGTGACGTGGCCCGTGAGCGTGGGAATGGACGCGGATTATCTGGTACCGGAATTCTGGCGGTCGACCCATCCGGAGAGCCTCCTGCTGCTCAAAGCGCTCAGCCGGCCTCCGGATCTCGTCGATACCGTCGAGCTCGCTCAGGGCAAGCCGTTCGATTGGCCGCAGACCGATCGCCACCGGACGACTCTCACGACGGAGATTCTTCGCACGCGGCGGCCCGGCCTTCTGCTCCTTCATCTGATCGAGCTCGACGGTGCGCAACACCAGAACGGACCGGGAACGCCAGAGGCGACGGCGACGCTCGAGAAGATCGACGGGTATGTGGGAGAGGTCGTCGACGCGATTACAACCGCGGGCATGGCGTCGCGAACGCACGTCGTCATCGTGTCGGACCACGGATTCCTGCCGCTCGACCGAATGCTGCAGCCAAACGCGGCGTTCAAGAAAGAAGGCCTGATCACCGTGAATGACCGCGACGCGATCACGGACTGGCGGGCGTATTTCCACTCGAGCGGCGGCTCGGGGTACGTCTATCTGAAGGACGCAAACGACACGGCCACGCGCGAGCGCGTCGGCCGCCTGCTGCAGTCGTTGAAAGCCGATCCCGCGAACGGGATCCGCGAAATCTGGACGCGCGAAGATCTCGTCAAGGCGGGCGCGCATCCCGACGCGGCGTTCGGCCTCGACGTCGTCAACGGCTTTTACACCAGCAGCGGGCACGACGTGCTCGTCAGGGCCTCGACGAGCAAGGGTGGACATGGCTTCGCGCCGGACCGTCCGGAGCTCCACGCATCGTTCATCATCGCGGGGCCACGGCTCGGCAGGCGGGGTAGCCTTGGCGTGATTCGGATGACGCAGATCGCGCCGACGCTGGCGGCGCTGCTCGAGGTCGGTCTGTCGCCGCGCGCGGATCAACCGCTCCCTGTCTGGGCCCCGGCCCAGGCCCTAAGCCCCAGGCCCTGAGCCCCAGGCCCTGAGCCCCTACTCGTATCTGAGCGCTTCGATCGGATCGACCGACAGCGCGCGGCGCGTTGGCGCCAGGCCGGCAACGATCGCCGTCAGGCCCAGCAACCCGACGACAACGAGATACGTCACGGGATCGGTCGGCGCGGTGTCGTAGAGGAGCGTGCTTATCGCGCGGCCCCCCGCGACCGCACCGGCAAGCCCGACAACTACCCCTATGCCGACCAGTCCGAGCGCTTCGGACATCACCAGCCGGACGACGCTCCCCCGCGTGGCGCCGAGCGCGACGCGAACGCCGATCTCCTGTGTGCGCCGGCTGACCGAGAACGCCACCACGCCGTAGACTCCAACGGCTGCGATCGCCAGCGCGAGAGCGGCGAACACCGTCACGAGCCACGTAGTGAACCGTTCCCGCGCCATTGACTTCGCAACAACCTCTTCGAGCGTCCGAACGTCGTACAGCGCGACCGTGTGCTCAAGCGCTCGCACCTGCTCCCGCACCGACGCGACGAGCGTTTCGGGCGGTACCGTTGCACGGACCGCCATCGCCAGCCCGGACTCGGAACTCTGACGATGGGAGTCGTACACCTCCGGCGCGACCGGGATGCCGAGGCCGTCCTGTTTTTCGTCGCGGACGACGCCGACGATCGTGCGCCACCCGACGTCCGGGTTTCTCTGCGGGTTGACGAACGCAATCCGACGTCCGATCGGATCCGCGTTCTCGAAGTACATCCTCGCGAGCGTTTCGTTGACGACGACGACTGCCGGAGCGGACGCGGTGTCGGACGCCGCAAGGTCGCGGCCGCGGACGAGAGGCAGGCCAATCGCGGCAAAGTAGCCGGGAACGATCGTCTTGTGCCGGAGATCCCTCCCCCAGACCTCCGGGCGCCCTTCGATGAATAGATCGCCGGTCCATCCGGGACCTTCGAGCGGCAGCACGCTCGTCCCGCCGGCTGCCGTCACGCCCGGCAGGGCACGCAGGCGCTCCGAGAGCCGCTCGAAGAAGTCGATGCACTTCTCGTCGGTGTCGTACTTCAGGCCAGGCAGGTCGACGCGGAACGTGATGACGTTCTCGGGATCGACTCCGGGCGGAACGCGCTGCAATCGATCGAAGCTTCGAACGAGCAGGCCGGCACATGCAACGAGTGCTACTGAGGCGCCCACCTGCGCGACGACCAGCACGCGCCGGGTGACGCGGCTGCCCGGCGCGATCGAGCGGGCGCCGTCCTTGAACGACGCCGCATCGATGCGCGAGCTCTGCCAGGCGGGAACGAGCCCGAACACGAATGCCGTCGCACCCGTGACGAGCGCCATGAACGCCAGGACCCACCGGTCGATGACCACCTCGTGAAGCCGCGGCAGATCCTGCGGACTCAGCTGGACGAGCGCGGACAGCGACCATTCCGCAACGCCCACGCCGATGATGCCGCCCAGGAGAGCGAGCAGGAAGCTCTCGGTGAGGAGTTGTCGCACCAGCCGAAGCCGCCCCGCACCGAGCGCCGTGCGCACGGCGAACTCGCGCGATCGGCCGGCCGCGCGCGCGAGCAGCAGATTCGCGACGTTCGCGCACGCGATGAGCAGGACGACGCCGACGGCCGCGATGAAGATGACGAGCGCCGAGCGGACGTCCATCACAACCCAGTCGTGGAGCGGACCGAGGCCGGTGCCCATCTGCGTGTTGGTATCCGGGTACTCCTTCTCGAGCTGCGCGGCTATCCCGGCCAGATCGGCGCGTGCCTGCTCGACGGTGACGCCCGCCTTGAGGCGCGCGATCGGGCTCAGGTAGTGCGGACGCCGCTGCTTCGGAAAGCTCTCCATCTCGATGAACGGCGTCCAGAACTGGATATCCCTGGCCGGGAACGCGAACCCTGGCGGCATCACGCCGACGATCTCGTAGTCCCGCATGTTGATGCGGACGGTCTGGCCGAGGATGGATCGATCGCTCTCGAAGCGCGTGCGCCAGAGATCGTGGCTGAGGATCGCGACACGCTGGCGCTCCGGGATCTGCTCGTCGGGCCGGAAGGTCCGGCCGAGCACGGGATTCACGCCGAGCACCGAGAACAGGTTTGCAGACACCGACAGCGCGGTAGTCGGCTCGGGCTCGCCCGACGGCGACATCATCGAGAGGTCGGACTGCATCGGCAGCTTTTCGTTGGCCGGGAAGTAGGCGATGTCTTCGAACACTCTGTTGCGCCGTTTCCAGTCGAGGAGGTTGGCGGGCGACGCGGTCGCGTGCGTCCAGTTTCGAAGCGGATTCGTCTCCCAGAGCTGCACGAGCCCGTCCGGCTCGCGAAACGGCAGCGGTTTGAGAAGGACGCCGTAGACGATGCTGAAGATCGCGGTGTTGGCGCCGATGCCGAGCGCGAGCGTGAGGGCGGCCACCAGCGCGAAGGAGGGCCGTCCGGCCAGCACGCGAAACGCGTATCTGAGATCCTGAAGCAGCATGTCGAGGCTCCACTCCTCTTTTCGCAGCCAGAGCGCATGGATTGCGGCGCCGCAGACGCGGCCCGCCGTCAGCCTTCGGCCGGATCGCGCGAGCGATGCGGCCTCCGCCTCCCACTCCCGCAGCCAGTCGGCACGGTGCGACAGCGGCACGATGAGCGCGATGCGGCGCAGGAGCGGCATCACGAAAAACGAACCCGTCTGCTGAGCTCGCGATATCGCTCGATCGCCTCTTCGAGCGCGCGAACGCCGTTCGCGGTCAAACGGTAGTACCGGCGCGCCGGCCGCTTTTCGGCATGCGCCGCCGCGGTGTCTTCCCAATCGGATTTCAGGTAGCCGTCCCGCTCCAGCCGGCTCAACGCCGGGTACACGGTGCCGCTCGGCAGACCGGTTTGGTCAATGATGTCGAACCCGTATTCGTATCCGCGTGCTATGGCGTTGAGCACGCTGACGGCGGCGAAGCTGAGGCGTCTCATGTGACGGGGTCTGACCCTTATATACGTAGTTCTACTACATAGGTTCCAGGGCGGGCAACGCGGGGAGTTGTCGGGTACCATTGCTCGGCATGCACTGGATCATCCCTGTCCTCCTGACGGCGCAGGCCGCCGCGCCGACCGTGAACGACATCGTCGCCCGCCACATCGAGGCGCGCGGCGGATACGAACGGATCAAGGCGATCCAGACGATGAAGATCACCCGCACGGTCGTCACGCAGTTCGCCGAGCTCGAGGTGGTCATCCTCAGGAAACGGCCGCAGTCGATGCGCGTCGAGCAGACGGCGCCCGGTCAGCCCCCGGTCCTGCGCGCGGTGACGCCCGATGCGGCATGGGACTTCGCCGGCGGCCGCCTCACGAACCGCACCGCTCAGGCCGCGGCCGAAACACGCGAGCTCGACGCCGACTTCGACGGGCTGCTGGTGGACTGGAAGGACAAGGGGCACACAGTGGAGCTCGCGGGCCGCGAGACGCTGCCCGGCGCCGACGCGTTCAAGCTTGTGGTCAAGACGAAGAATGGCGCGACGCGAACGATCTATCTCGACGCCTCGACGTACCTGGAACGGCGGCAGATCGGCTCCATGACGCTTCCGCCTGACAGGAAGGCCAACGTGGAGATCGACGTCCTCGGCTACAAGGAAGCAGGCGGGGTGAAGTTCCCGGCCGACATTCAGGAAGAGCGCACGGGCGCCGGGCCGGTGCAGACGATCGTCGTCTACACGAAGGCGATCGAGGTCAACGTGCCGATCGACGACGCGATCTTCGCCCCGCCCGCGCCGCCCGCGGCGCCCGGCGCCGGGGCCGCCGCGAGGAAACTGGCGGATCGACTTTGGTAGGCAGCTCGTACCAGATCTCGATCTCGTAGCCGTCCGGATCTCTCGCGAAGAGGTACGGCTCACCCGGCACGAACTCCCCCTGGTTCAAGATCGTTCCTCCGGCGCGCGTGACCGCGCGCGCCGCGGCGTCGATATCGGCAGGATCGATCAGCCGGAAGCCGAAGTGCGCGATGCCGCCGCTCATGCCGGCCGGCGACGCCGCCGCGCCGCTCTTTTCTTCGAGCACGATCACGTCGCGCGTGCCGGGCGTCTGCAACTGGACGAAGCCGTCCTGGTTGTAGACCTCGACGGCGCCGAGTACGTCCTTGTAGAACTGCGACGAGCGACGCGCATCCCGAACGACGAGCGCGATGTGCGTGAGACCGTAGGTCTTGACCGCCATCAGCGACTGGCCTGCTCGGTCGTCCGCGTCCGTTTGGTGTCGGGCCCGCCCAGCAGCGCGTTGAACACCACCTTGAACGTGCCGTGCGTCTGCGCGCGATGCTGCGGACGGAATCCGATCAGGACGACCCGGCCGTCGCCCTGCCTGACCGAGACCATCGCCGCCTTCTTTGCGATCACCGATTCGCCGAGAAGCCAGCCGCTCTCGAGGATGTCGCGTTCGACGAACGTCACAATCGTCTCGGTCTCCTCGTTCCGCTCGGTCGGCACGATCTCGTACGCCTGGCTGCCGGCGAGGAACGCCGCGAGCGCGCGCGGCGGCATGCCGTACGCGAGCGGATGCGCGTTGTCGACGCGCACGTTCAGGGTCGAGCCCGGGCACCAGAACTCGACCGGCTTCCGGTCTGCGACGACATTCCGGAGCGGCAGGCCGAAACGCTCGATCGGGAGCGAGCCGGCCTCGCCGAATGTCACGAGCGTGCCACCCTTCTGGACGAAGGATTTGAGCGCTTCGGTTCCTTCCTTGCCGAAGCCGCTGCGGTACTCCGGCGGGATGCTCGTCGGCGGCGCCCCGAAGCCGCGTGCCCGCGCAGCCGCAGCCGCCGCACCTTCGGGTCTCTCACCGGTCATGGCGGCCACCGAATCCGACGGCAAAATGATGACGTCGTACCTGGCCTCGAGCCCCCCGGCCTTGGTCTCCTTGTCCATGATTGACGTGTATGGGAATCCCCACTGCTCGAGGACCCACCGCGTCCAGCCTTCGTCCATGTTGCCGCCGCCATATCGCTGGTACAGGCCGAGGCGCTGGCGCTTGACGGAATGGGCGACCACGCCGTCCGGCTCGCGTCCGCCGGCGAGCGGCCTGAAATCGACGCCGGTCTTCTTTGCGACGTCGGCGAACGCGCCGGCGGCACCGCCGGTGAGAATGAAGTCACCCGCCTGGAGCGCGGACGCCGCCGACCGATCGACGCGCCTGACCGCGACGCCCTTGTCGAGGAGAAGATTGACGGCTCGATACGCGTCGTTCATCCGGCCGTCGAGGGAATAGGCGGGCGCATCCGGGGCCTTGCCGGCCGTTTCAACCGCCGCCGTCACCTTCACGAGATCGGTCCTGACCGCTTCGTCGACAGCCTCCACGCGTACGCCCATGAACTCGAACATCGTGTCGGTTGCCATGTCGTACGGCCGGATCGGGTTTCCGTTCCGGTCCCGCGTGTAGGTATTGTCTGGATATCGCGTGCGCCCCAGCAGGTAGCGCGCGACGCCCATCTTCGGCTGCGCCATCGGGACGACGTAGGAGCCGGCGCCGAAGGCCATGCCGCCTGCCGTGAAATCCGTCCGCGCCTGATGGACCTCGAGTCCCTGGACGAGCAGCTTGTTCACCATCCGCGTCATGGTCAGCGGATCGTGCTGCGCCGTGGGAATCACGTAGGCGGCCGGCGTGCTCGCCGCGCCGCGCTCGGTCTGGCGCTTCGCCTTCAGGTAGGCGTTCCACAGCACCGTCTCGCGATTTCGCGCCGCGATGTCCAGCGTGGCCCACGCCGCGATCTTCTGCTGCTCGACGATGTCGCGGACGCGCCACCAGCCGCCCGGCCACGGGTTGGGAAACGTAGTCTGCGGCTCGTATTCGGGGAGGCCGCGCGAGTCGCCCTGCAGTTGATCGGGGTGCAGAAAGAGCGGCGTGGCGAGCCGCGCGCTGGCCGACTCCGTCAGCATGCCGGCGATGTTGTGGAACGGCGTGATCCAGTGGAAGCCGAAGTGGCCCCAGCCGGAATAGATCGCCGCGTTCACGATGCCGGAGCGGTTCGCTTCTTCCTCCTTGTAGGCGATGTGGGCGCCGTACCAGCTCATCTCGCGCCATACGAGCGGATCGGCGCCTGGACGGATCGGCTCGGCGTACGGCGGTACATAGAGTCTCGCGCCGTAAGCGCCCATCTGGTGGTGATCGATGTACGCCTGCGGAATCCAGTCGCGGAACAGCACCTTCGCGGCGTACTGCGACTCCACCATGCTCGTCTGGAACGCGTCGCGGTTGTTATCGTGGCCGACGTACTTGTGATAGAGGAACGGAAGGTTCGCGGCCTCGTACTCCGTGCCGACGAACTTCTTGTACCAGTCGGCCACCATGATCTGCCCGTCAGGGTTGAAACACGGGATCATGATGCTGATGACGTTCTCGAGAACGCGTTCGGTGTCGGCGTCGCGGCGCGAGGCCAGCTCGTAGATGAACTCCGGCGCCGTCTGTGCCGCCGCAACCTCCGACGCGTGCAGGCCGAACGACTGGACGACTACCGCGCGTCCCTCCGCGGCGAGCTTCTTGATCTCCGCTTCGCCGATGCCGCGCGGGTCGCTCAGCTTCGCGTTGATCTGCCGAAGCTCCTCGAGCCTCGCGAGGTTCGCCGGCGACGAGACGATCACGAGGAGGAATGGGTTCCCCATCGTCGACGGCCCCATGTCGATGACCTTCAGCCGGTTGCTCTCCTTCTCGAGCACCTTGTAGTACTCGACCATCCGGTCCCACCGCGCAAGCACGCGGTCCGCCCCGAGCTGGTGGCCGAAGAACTTTTCGGGTGGCGTCACCGACGTCTGCGCGAAGACAGTCGGGATGGCTCCCGCCAGGATCGCGATCGCAACCGCGCGTCTCAATGTTTGCATGACACTACCCTTCAGGAGCTTGCCCGCCGAAGCGCGCAGTCTGCCGATAGCGCGAAGGGGGCTCACTTTAACGCGAGTCGCCCGTTCTGTACGAGAACCTCGCCGTTCACTGCAACGGTCGCCTCCGTGAAGAAGATCCACCTCACGAAGCTGCCTCGCACGTTGCCGCCGAGCTCCTCGTTGTTGCCCAGGCTCATTCGCACGACGCCGTCACCGTAGCCGTAGTACGGAACGGTCGAGTCGCCCTGCGGCGGAAGGAGCTTCGGATTGAAGCCGAGGCCGAATTCACGGAACTCCGAGGCGCCAGGCGTCGCGAGCAACTTCTTCACCGAATCGATGCCCTCGCGCGCCGTGGCGCTGACCACGCGCCCCCCGTCGAACGTCAGCACGACTCCGCGGGCACGCACGTCGCCGATCGGAAAAGACTCGACGATCATCTTTCCAGCGACGGACGACTCGAGCGGAGCCACGCGGAGAACGCCAGCAGGCAGCTCGATGTGACGGTCGATGCGCATCTGCGCTTTCGCGACGCGCTCGCGCGAACCGTCGCCGTCCTGCTTGTTGAACGGACGCTCGCCGACGCGGAAGCGGATGTCGGTCCCGGCGGCCGTCGTCACGCGCGCTTCGCCGGAACGGAGCAGCGCGATCGCCCGGTCCATGCGTCCGCCGAGCGCCGCGTAGTCGATGTCGAGAGCGTCGAAATAGAGCCGATCGTAGGCGTCGGTGTGCCTCGCCGGCAGGCCGTTGTCGAGCAGCGTCCCTTCGAGCCAGTGGAAGTGCTGCTCGCGCCGCGGCCCTCCTGCGTCCACCCACTTCGTCAGCGCCTTCCGGTCTGACTCCCCGGTCACGCCGGACGCCCCGGGCAACCAGACGTAAATGTCGGCGGCGGCAAGACGCTTGGCGAAGTCGGGTGCCGAACCGGAAATCGTGTCGACCTTCGCGCCGCCGCGTTCCAGGGCGCTCCGAACCGCAGGCTCGAGCGCAGGCATGACGTCCGGGTTGAGCCGCAGAATGACCGACTCACCGGGCGAAACTTTCAGCGCGGCCGCGATGCGGGCGGCCATCCTGTCATAGGGCAGCGGCTGCGCGGCGAGATAGAGAGATGCAGAGGCCATCAGGAGTGTCGATCCAATCAGTCCGGGCGCTCGGTCCATCGAACCGTAGGTTTTATCAGAAAAAAGGTCGTTCCGCGTGATCAGTGTCGTCCGCGGCCGCGGCCGGCTGATTGCAGCAGTTCCGCGCGCCTGCCTGACGAGCGACGCGCTCGGGCGATCACGGATCTGTGGGATCCGGCGAATTTCGCCTGGAGCGCGTCTGAACTAGAGGCCCGCTCGAAAGAACCGCGTCCACGTACAGAGGAGGAACCATGGAGGCCATGGGGACATTCACACGACTCGTGTGCGCGCTTGGTCTGGCTCTCGCCGTTGCGCCGTCCGCAGCGGCGCGAGCACAAACGCCGCCGCAAGCGTCCGCGCCCCGAGACGGCTGGGTCGTTCTGCCGGTCGACGACTATCGCGCGCTTCGCGCGAAGGCGATCCCGACGCCTCCGCCGCCCGACGGTCCGCCCGTCGAAGCGACGCTGACACGGATCGATTACGACCTCCGCGCAACCGGAGAGACGCTGTCGGGGCGCGCGCTCGTGACGGTCGACGTCGTCAAGCAGGGCTGGACGCGCGTGCCGCTGCCGGCGGGGCTGATGGTCAGCGATGCGCGCGTCGAGGGCCGGCCGATTCCGCTCGTCGTTGAGTCGACGGAATCGACGCAGGCCGAGTCGCACCCGCACGTGCTGCTGTCGCGGCAAGGCCGTTCCGTACTTGCGCTCGACCTGGTCGTGCCGGTTGCGGCCTCCGGTGGGGTCGAAACGATCGTCCTGCCCGCATCAGGATCGGCAGTCTCGCGCGTGACCTTGACGCTGCCTCGCGGCGGCGTGGACCTCGTCGTCAACGGCGGCTTCGTGACCGAGCGGGCCGAAGCGCAGGCTGAAACGCGCTGGACGGTCCACGGCCGCGCCGCCTCTCCGATGTCGCTGTCCTGGAAGCGGCGGGCCGACGACCGGCGCGTCGCTCAGGCGCTGCGGATGCGCGCACGGATCGCCGAGCTCGTCACGCTCGGCGAAGAGATATCCACGGTTGCGGCGACGATCCGCCTCGAAGTCGTGCAGGGCCTCGCGCGCGAGATCTCGCTCGCGATGCCGGAAGGGCTTGCCATCAGCCAGGTGAGCGGGACGACGGTCGGCGACTGGGAGGCGGCGCGCGGATCGCTGCACGTGCGGCTGCTGGAGCCATCCGCGACGGACGTCTCGTTGACCGTTCACGGGGAGCTGCGGGCGCCGCGCGATGGGGCGATCGCGGTTCCGCTGGTGCGGCTCGAGTCCGCCGAGCGCGAAACAGGCGGCGTGGTCGTCGACGTCGCAGGCGCCGGAGAGATTCGCGATCGCCGGCCGCGCGGGCTCGATCCGGCCGATCCGTCAGAGTTCGCCGAGGTCGTGTCGGGCCGCGAATCGCCGTCGATGGTGGCGTTCCGGTTCAGGCCGCTGTCGGGCGGCGATCCGCGTTCGCTGTCGCTGGACCTGGTTCGCTTCAATCCGGAGGCCGTGCTCGTCGCCAACGTCGAGACGGCGCGGTACCGCGCCATGGCGAGCGAGGACGGCCGTCTGCTCGTCGAGGCGCGCTACACGGTCCGGAACAATCAGCGGAGCTTCCTGAAGTTCACGCTGCCCGCGGAATCCACGATCTGGAGCGCCGCGGTCAGCGGCCGCCCCGTCAAGCCGGGCGTCGCCGGCACGGATTCCGTGCTGCTGCCGTTGCAGAAGGGTCGCGCACGGGAAGAGGCGCCGACGTTCGTCGTCGAGTTGCTATACCTGCAGCGTGTCGAGAGCTGGACCGACAAGGGGCATTCGCGGCTGACGCTTCCCGCACTCGATCTTCCGGTTTCGCGGACGGTCGTGACGTTCCACCACTCGCCACGCTTTGGAGTCGAGCCGGAGCCAGGCCTGTTCCGAACCGCAACCGGGTCGGAGGCTTTCTCCGATCCGCTCTTTCACGCATCGTCCTCGGCTGCGGTGGCGCCAGCGGAACCGCCCGCACCTCCCGCTGCCGCCCGCCCCGGGAACGAGGAGGATCAGGCGGGGCTGAAAGCGCTCGCGGATCGCTTCCGGGCCGAATCGGGTGGCCGCGTGGCGTCAGGCTCTCTGCCCGTCCGCGCGGCGTTTCCCGCCATCGGACCATCCATTCATCTCGCATCCGAGCTGACGCCCGAAGGCCAGGCTCCGTCCATCGATTTCGCGTTCAAGCGTACCCGTTGAGGTGTGCCATGCGCATGTTCAGGCTCTCGGTCGTTCTGATATCGATCGTCACGCACGCGCTCCCGGCGTCTGCGCAGCAGGTTGCACGCACGAACGCGGCCGTCGCTCCGGTGCCGGCAGGCTCGGTGACGCTGCCTCTCGCCGAGTACAACCGTCTCGTCGATCTCTCGGCGCGATCGACGCGTCCTTCAGACGCGCCACCAGTCGGTGCGGTTCTCGCCCGCGCCGATCTCCGGCTGCGGGTTGACGCACTTGCCGTCCGAGGGGCCTTCACCTTCGAAGGCGAGGTGTTGCGAACGGGCGCAACGCGCGTCGAACTGATGAGGGCCGGAACTGTGCTGGATGCCCGCGCGGCGGGCCGGCCCGTCCCGCTGGTCGCCGACGATGGCAGGCACGCGGCCATTATCCCGGGCCCCGGCCCGTTCTCGATCGGCCTCGACTGGGCGGCGCCGCTGAGGGCGACGCCCGGACGCGCCTCGTTCACGCTGCCCGTCCCCGCAGCTGGAAGCGTGCGTGCCGCGATCGACCTGCCCGGGGAAGACGTCGACGTGCGCGTGACGCCGGGCCTCATCACGCGCAGGACGTCGACGGCCGGCCGGACGGTGGCCGAGGTCACGCTGGATCCGGGCTCTGAAGCCACCGTGTCCTGGTCGCTGCGCCCGACGACGTCCACCCAGGCGCCGCGCGACGCTCGTCTGCTCGCGGATGTGCTGACGCTGGTGACAATCGCCGAATCCGAGGTTCGTCTGAGCTCGCTCGTCGACGTCACCGTCATGCAGGGCGGCTTGCGCACGCTCGAAGTCGCGCTGCCTCAGGGATACGAGGTGTCGTCGGTCACCGGCTTGTCTGTCGAAACGAGCGATCACCAGGCTGGACGGCTGACACTCACGCTCAACGATTCCACGGCGAGGCATCATCAGTTTCTGGTGGCGCTCGAGCGGCCGAGCGCGGGTGGATCGTTCAACCTCGACACCGGGTTTCCGTCCGTCCCCAACGCCGAGCGTGAGCGCGGTGAGATAGCCGTGGAAGGGGTCGGTACGCTCGATCTCACCACGCCCGAACGGCCCGGCATACGGCGCGTCGACGTGCGCGAGATCAATCCGGCGCTCGTGTCGCTCGCGCGCCAGCCGCTCGCATCGGCGTTCCGCTACCGGCGCACGTCGGCGGTGCCTCCGTCGCTGACGCTCGACGTGCAACGCTTCCCCGACGCCGCCGTCCTCGCCGCCGTGGCCGAGAGCGCCGTGGCGACCACGCTCGTCAATCCGCAGGGGCGCTCGCTGACCGAGATCGTGCTCACGCTGCAGAATCGCGCGCAGTCCTTCCTGAAGCTCGAAATGCCGCCGGACGCTTCGATCGTATCGGTGGAGGTCGCCGGTCAGCCGGGCAAGCCGGCGACGGCCAGCGACGGTATCCGCGTGCCGCTGCTGCGGCCCGGCCTTCGGACCAACGGGCCGTACACCGTGTCTTTCGTTTACGTCCACACGGGAACGCCGTTCGCACGCAAGGGCGAGCAGCGGATGAACCTCCCGAAGATGGACATCCCGATCGGCGTCATGGAGTGGGAGGTTTTCGTCCCGGATCAATTCTCGGTGAGCAGGTTCGGCGGCAACATGATCGCGGCCGACGTGATCGGCGGCGTCGGGCTTGCGGCTGCCTACAGCGGCGGCATGTCAGCCGGCACGTTCGGCCCGACCATCGTCGGGGCTGCCGGCGAGATCGTGGGCCGTGTGACCGATCAAACGGGGGCGGTCCTGCCCGGCGCCACCGTGACGCTCGACTCGCCGCAGGGCGCTCAGCAGGCAGTGACCACAGAGCACGGGACGTTCAGGCTCTCGAACGTGCCGTCAGGACAGGTGACGGTGCGGGCCGAGCTCGCCGGTTTCCCGCCGGTCGTGCGGCCGTTGACCTTCAACCAGCAGCCTCAGCAGGTGGACTTCGTTATGAAAGTAGGAGCGATTGAAGAGAGTGTGATGGTCGCCTCCGAGCCGCAGCTGAGACAGCGAGTCCAGGGCGGCGCACAGACATTCGCGCCCTCGCAGAACGTGACGAACCTCCAGCGCAAGGCGTCGGGCGTCCTTCCCGTGAGGATGGACGTCCCGCGCGCGGGATCCTCGCTCCGGTTCGTCAAGCCGTTGATCGTCGATCAGGAGGCGGTCGTCAGCTTCAGATACAAACGGAAATAAACACGCTACGGTTCGAGGTTCCCGGTGCAAGGTTCAAGGGTGGTGCAGGGCTCAGGGTTCAAGGGTCAGGGTTCAAGGGTCAGGGTTCAGAATTCAGGATCAACCGAACCTTGAACCCAGAACCCCCACCTAGAACCTCCCTTGAACGTTGAACCCTGCACCCCGAACCGTGCGTTCGTCAGAATTACCGCGCCAGCCTTTTCAGCAGCTGGATCTGTCCGGCGTGATAGAGGTCGTGCGCGGCGACGCCGGCGATGATCGCGAAGTTGCTGACTGTGCTGCCCCGAGGCGTGACGTGCAGCTCGCGCTCCGGAAGCGCGGCAATGGCCTTCCGGAGCTCGGCGTGCATCCGGTCGAGCATCCCGACGTCGGCCCGCCAGGCGTCTGGAGAGTTGGTCTCAGGCCGCGCGAACCAGTTCGAGCCCTTGAGAGGAAACGACCCCCGCTTCTGCCCCGTCAGCCGCCGCCAGACGACGTACTTCCAGTACGCCGCATGGACGACGAGCTCCCAGATGTTGTGGCGATTTTTCGCCGGCCGCCAGGTGGCAGCGGCCGGCGTGAGGCCGCGTATCGATCCGCGAAGGTTCGTCCCGTGCCACGACGGCTTGTCGTAGGCGCGATCGAGAATGAAGAGCAAATCGTCCATCGTGCGTCGTGCGTCGTGCTTCGTTCTTCGTTCTTCGTTCTCCGAAGGACGAAGGACTAAGGACGAAGAACGATCAACGTCAGCTCGCTAAGCGCAGCCGCTCGTCGTTCCGCAGTTCGTGCATTTGTAGCACGAGCCGCTCCTGACCATGATCGAGCCGCAGGTCGAGCAGGGCGGCGCGTCTTCCTGCGCCTGGATCGCGGCGAAGCCGGCCGTGCGTGCCGGCGCAGGCGCCGGCGTCGGCAGCGGAAGCTGCTCGGTGTCGGACGGCTCCTCGCGGTTGTTGACGCCGGCGCGGTACTGCGCGTCCGGCGACAGGAACTTCGACGCCAGCCACCGGAAGATGTAGTCCACGATCGACTTCGCGAAGCGGACGTCCGGATTCCTCGTCATGCCGGACGGCTCGAATCGCACGTGGCTGAACTTGTCGACGAGGTCCTGCAGCGGCACGCCGTACTGCAGCGCGTACGAGATCGCCTGCGCGAACGCGTCCGCGAAGCCGGAAATCGTCGAGCCCTCCTTCGCCATCACGAGGAAGATCTCACCCGGCTGGCCGTCCTCGAAGAGGCCGACGGTGATGTAGCCCTCGTGGCCGGCGATGTCGAACTTGTGCGTGATCGCCGCGCGCTCGTCCGGCAGCTTCCGCCGTTTGGGCTGCGGCGCCGCCTGATCCCCGCGCGCGTCCAGCCGGCCGGCCGCGAGCACGGCGTCTTTGCTCGTGTTGAGCGGCTGCGTCCGCTTGCTGCCGTCGCGATAGATCGACACCGCCTTCGCGCCCAGGCGCCACGAATCGACGTAGGCCTGCAGGATCTCGTCGACCGTCGCGTCCTTCGGCACGTTCACCGTCTTCGAGATCGCGCCGGAGAGGAACGGCTGCACGGCACCAATCATCTTGATGTGGCCCATGTAGTGGATCGCCCGCTGTCCGCGCGCCGGCTTGAACGCGCAGTCGAACACCGCCAGGTCCTTGTCCTTGACGTGCGGCGCGCCCTCGATCGTCTCGTTCTCGTCGATGTAGTCGACGATCTCGCTGACCTGCTGCGGCGTGTAGCCCAGCTTCGTGAGCGCCATCGGCACCGTGGTGTTGACGATTTTCATCAGGCCACCGCCGACGAGCTTCTTGTACTTGACGAGCGCGATGTCCGGCTCGACGCCAGTCGTGTCGCAGTCCATCATGAAGCCGATCGTTCCGGTGGGCGCCAGCACCGTGGCCTGCGCGTTGCGATAGCCGTGCTGCTCCCCGAGCTCCACGCACTCGTCCCAGATCGCCCTCGCGGCCTCGTACAACTCCTTCGGCACGAGCGCGCGATCGACGTCCTTGAGCGTCGCGCGGTGCTTCCGCATGACGCGCAGCATCGGGTCGCGGTTCGCCTCGTAGCCCTCGAACGGACCGCCGTGGTCGCGCGCCACGCGCGCCGACTGCGCGTAGGCGGCGCCGTGCATGATCGCGGTGACGACGGCGGCGTACGCCCGGCCCGTGTCGCTGTCGTACGGCAGGCCGCGCGACATGAGCAGCGCGCCCAGGTTGGCGTAGCCGAGGCCGAGGGGCCGGTACGCATGACTGTTACGCTCGATCGCCGGCGTCGGATAGCTCGCGTTGTCGACGATGATCTCCTGCGCGGTGATCAGCGTCCTGCACGCAGCCTCGAAGGCCGCCGTGTCGAACTCTGCGGTCCCGGTCTCGCTTTCCTTGACGAACTTCATCAGGTTGATCGACGCGAGATTGCACGCCGAGTCGTCCAGGAACATGTACTCGGAGCACGGATTCGACGCGTTGATCCGCGCGGTGTTCGGGCACGTATGCCAGTCGTTGACCGTCGTGTCGAACTGCAGCCCCGGATCGCCGCAGACCCAGGTGGCGTCGGCGATCTGCCGCATCAGATCGTGCGCCTTGTAGGTGTCCAGCGGACGCCCGTCGAGCACCGCCTTCGTCGTCCAGTCGCCGCCGTCCAGCACCGCGCGCATGAAGTCATCGGTCACGCGGACGCTGTTGTTCGAGTTCTGGAAGAAGACCGAGTTGTACGCCGTGCCCGTGAACGAGCCGTCGTAGCCGGCGTCGATGAGCGCCCACGCCTTCTTCTCTTCCTCGACTTTGCAGTTGATGAACTCGAGGATGTCCGGATGGTCGGCGTTGAGGATGACCATCTTCGCCGCGCGGCGCGTCTTGCCGCCCGACTTGATGACGCCCGCAAAGGCGTCATATCCCTTCATGAACGACACCGGCCCGGACGCCGTGCCGCCGCCGGCCAACGGCTCGCGGGCGGAGCGGATCGTCGACAGGTTGGTCCCCGTCCCCGAGCCGAACTTGAAGAGCATGCCCTCGGTCCGCGCGAGTGACAGGATCGAGTCCATCGTGTCCTGGACCGAATTGATGAAGCAGGCGGAGCACTGCGGGTGTTTTTCGAAGCCGCAGTTGAACCACACGGGGCTGTTGAACGAGGCCTTCTGGTACACCAGCAGGTGCTTGAGATCGTCGCTGAATGCCTGGAGGGCGTCGTCTGAGGCGAAGTACTTCTGCGCGCGGGCCCAGCCGGTGATCGTATCCACGACGCGGCCGATGAGCTGCTTGACGCTGCGCTCGCGGTCCGGCGTGCCGAGCAGACCCCGGAAGTACTTCGACACGACGATGTTGGTGGCCTGCTGCGACCAGAACCTCGGGACCTCGACGTCGCGCTGCTCGAAGACGACCTCGCCCGTCTCGCTGCCGATGACCGCCGCCCGCAGCTCCCACTCGATCTCGTCGAATGGATCGATCCCCTCGCGGGAGAAGGCCCGCTCATAGTCGAGGCCGCGAGCCTCCGCGCGTACCGGCGCCGCGTCCGGAGGGTAGGAGCCCCCGGAGCGAGCATGCGCGGCAGGCCGCGTCTCGCTGACGATGTCCCCCTGCTGCTGCGCCTCGCCTCTTTGCATCGTGTCCTCCCGCCGTCCAAAAATCGGGCAAAGCTCCGCCCCGGGAGTTTCACCCTGAAACTGTTTGGAAACGCTCGGGCGATCCTTTCGGCCCTGGGCGGCCTGCTGCGGAACTCTGGGAACGTCCCGCCGTTCGCCTGTCGCGCTACGGCGGACAAATATGGACCCTGTTTACCTGTTTGTCAAGAGTCCTAACACAAGATATTGTGGCTGTTTTTTAGGTCGAACGCAATATCTTGCTGTTATCGGCCGGTTAATGCGGTGGCTATGGTATCTGCCTTATCTGCAAGGTACTTGGCGGCGATCTGGTTGCGGGCGCGCAGCGCTTCTTCCGCCTGCTCCATGAACCGCTTTGCCGTGTTGTACTGCTCCTGCCCTTCCTTGCCGAGCGTGCGGTAGTCCACCTTGGCCAGCGCCTTCGCCGCGGCATCGAGCGTGTCGCGCACCTTTCGCGCGGTCGCGTCCTCGTCCGCCATTTCCGGCGTGCGCAGCTCCGCCCTCGGCGCCGGCGGAAGCGCCGGCGCCGGCGGCTCCGGCACCGGCTCCACGGGCTTCGGACTTTCGGCCGTCTTCGTCTCGCGAGCTGAACCGTTCTCCCGATTGGGCCTGCTCGAGCGGACCGGTGGCGGCGGCGCCTCGCGGCGCTCCGGCTCGGCTGCAGGAAGCTCCTCGACCTCGGGCAAGGGCTCGATGAGCCGTGGCGGCGGATCGGGAATCGACAGCGGTGCCGGGTCGGTGCGCGGCTTCGCGGTGGCGCGGGCGCACGCGGCGCCGGCGCCGAGCGACATCAGTGCGACTGCTGCGAAAAGGCATTGCAAGCGCATGGGCTTAGGCGCTTTCTGGCACAGCGGTTTCCCTTGCAACCGGCAGGAGCAGCCTGAACTTCGTGCCCCGGCCGGGAGTCGACTCGACTTCTACGTCGCCGTCATGGAGCTGGACGATCCGGTAGACCATCGAAAGACCTATCCCGCTGCCCTGATCCTTGGTGGTGAAGTAGAGATCAAATATACGCCCAAGGTGCTCCGGGGGGATCCCGATACCCGTATCCTCCACCGCGAGCTCTACGCGCCCCCGCCGCGCCTGCCGCGCGGCCAGCTTCAGGGCGCCTCCCTCGGGCATCGCCTGCACGGCGTTCAATGACAGATTGATCAGCGCCTGGCCGAGCATCGTCGAGTCGCCGTTGATCGGCGGCAGGCCCGGCATCACGTCGACGCGAAAGTCGACGCGGGTCGCCTGCGCCTGGGGACCGACCATGCGGGCGACATCGGCGAGGAGCACGTCGACGTCGACGGGCTGCAGCTTCATTTCACCAGGTCGCGCGAATTTCAGGAAGCCCTGGACGACCTGGTCGAGGCGTCTGATCTCGTCGGCGATGATCTCGGCGTGGCTCATCGCCTCGCGCTCGGGCACGGTGGCCGGCTCGGGACCGCCGATTGTGCCGGCAAGCACCGGCGCCGGATGTGACTGCGCCAGACGATGGAGCTTGTTCCGCAGGAGCTCGAGGTGAATCATCATCGCGTTGAGCGGGTTCTTCACCTCGTGCGCGAGGCCCGCCAGCAGGCGGCCGAGCGCGAGGAGCTTCTTCGACTCCCCGTGCGGCGCGGCCGGCTCCGAGGCGAGACGCATGGTCAGCGCCTCAAACGACGTGCCCAGCTCGCGGAACTCCTCGCCTGGAGGGAGGTCGAGGTGGACGTCGAGCTCGCCTCGACCGAGCCGCGTCAGCCCCGACTTGATGATGTGGATCGGACGCAGCATCCACTGGGCCAGAACCATGGCGACGAGCGTGGCGATGAGCAGCGCCGTGAGCGTCGTGCCGAGCGCCTCGACGAGCGCCTGGCGCAGCTCGTCGCGCACGAGCAGGGGAGAGACGCCGATGCGGATCGCGCCGAAGGTCTGGTTTGACGGCGCGCTGATGAGCGGCTCGCGGATTTCGAACGTGCTATCCGAGTAAATCGCGCGGAGCTGCGCGAGCTTCCCGCCCTTCTCGAGCGCCTTCCAGTCGCCGGCGGCTGGAAGCCGCTGCCCCTCGAGCCTCGGAAAGCTGTGCGCCACGGCTACGCCGCTGGCGTCGACGATGGCGGCGTAGGTGACGTTCTTGGAGTACGCGACGGCGGAGACGAGCAGCGACCGGAGCCCCTGGTCTTCACGGAGCGCGCGATACGGATCGTCGGCGGAGGGGACGACCTCGCGCGCGCGATTGAAGATCGCGCGGGACAGCATTTCGGCGCGCGACGCGGTCTCGCGCAGCGACAGGCTCGCGAGCGACGCCAGGTGCACGACGCTCACCGCGACGACCACGATTCCCACGAGCGAGGTCACGCCCGCCACCTGGCGGGCCTTGATGCTCATCATGGGCTAGCTTTCGGTCGTGAACTCTTCCTTGAGCCGGTTCAATTTGTTGTGAAGCGTCTTCAGGCTGATTCCCAGTATTTCGGCCGCCCGCGTCTTGTTGTTGCGGGTGTGTTCGAGCGTCAGCATGATGAGCCGCCGCTCGGCCTCCTCCACCGTCATGCCGGGCGTCAGCACCAGCGTGGGCAGCCGCTCGACGCTGCGCTCGATGAGCGTGGTCGGCAGATGCTTCGGCTCGATGAAGTCGCGCTCGGCGAGGATCGTCGCCCGCTCGATGACGTTCTTCAGCTCGCGGATATTGCCCGGCCAGAGGTACTGCTCGAGCGCGCGCATCGCATCCTGCGACACGGCGCGCACCGACTTGTTGTTGCGCGCGTTGAACTCGTTGAGGAACGTCTGAACCAGCAGCGGGATGTCCTCGCGGCGCTCGCGCAGCGGCGGCAGGTGGATCGCGAAGACGTTCAACCGGTAATACAGGTCTTCGCGCAGCTTGCCTTTCTGCACGGCGTCCGAGGGGTCGACGTTCGTCGCGGCGATGACGCGCACGTCGACCGACTGCTCCTGCCGGCCGCCGAGGCGGCGGAACGTGCGTTCCTGCAGCACGCGCAGCAGCTTCACCTGCGTCGCCGGCTGCATCTCGGCGATCTCGTCGAGGAAGAGCGTGCCGCGGTTCGCCAGCTCGAAACAGCCCAGCCGCCGTTCCTGCGCGCCGGTGAAAGCGCCCTTCTCGTGGCCGAAGATCTCGCTCTCGAGCAGCGTCTCGGGAATCGCCGCGCAGTTGATGCCGACGTACGGCTGCTGCCCGCGCGGACTCAGTTCGTGAATCGTCTGCGCGATCAGCTCTTTTCCGGTACCCGACTCGCCCGAGATCAGCACCGACGCGTTGGTCGGCGCGGCCTGCTCGACCACTCGGTAGACGCCGCGGATTCCCGGACTGTTCCCGACGATCCGTCCGTAGCTGCCCTGCTCGCGGAGCTGACGCCGCAGGATGCGAACCTCGCGGAGCGTCTCCTGCCGTTCGACGGCCTTGTCGAGAAGAATCCGGAGCCGCTGCGTGTCGACGGGCTTGGTGAGATAGTCGTACGCGCCCTGCTTGATCGCTTCGACGGCGCTGTCGACGGTGCCCTGCGCGGTCAGGAGGATCACACTCAAATCTGCAAGTTGATCTTCGAGCGCGCGCAGGAGGCCCAGTCCGTCGAGACGGGGCATCACCAGATCCGTCACGATGATTGCGGGACGGAAAGTCGTCACTTTCTGCAGCGCGTCCTCGCCGTCGGCGGCGTTTTCCGCCTGAAAGCCCCATGAACGGACGAGCTCAGTCAGCCCGGCGCGCGTCGGCGCCTCGTCCTCGACGATCAGGACGCGTTCGCCGTTAGTTGTTTCGGACATGAAAGCCTAACAGTGTACCACTGTCCTCACTGGTACGCCCATTGCACCGATGGGGTAGTCAGGAGTGTGCATTTATGCGAACGGTGCTGTCCACGCTGTCGCTTCTTGCCGTGATCACGGCCGCTTCCGGTTGTCGCGGTTCCGCCGACACGAGCGCGGCGCCGGGCGCAGCAGAATCTGCTGCCGCATCATCCGCGCCATCCGTCGCGTCTGAGGCACCCGCAGCGCCCGCACCCGTCGAGTATCGCGAGCTCACCATTCCCGCGGGCACCGTGCTGCCCGTCGAGCTCCAGTCAACCGTAGCATCGGACACGAGCCAGGTCGAGGATGCTGTTCGCGCCCGTCTTCGGCGCGCGATAGTGATAGACGGTACGACGGCGCTCCCGGCCGGCAGTACGCTCGGCGGAACCGTGACGGAAGCCACACGGTCCGGCCGCGTGAAAGGACGCGCGCGCGTGGGGTTCAGGTTCGACACGATCGAACCGGCAGGCGGCGACGGCCGGCTCCAGATTCGCACGACCGCCGTCGCGCGCACGGCGGCCGCGACCAAGAAACAGGACGCGGCGAAGATCGGCATCCCGGCGGCCGGCGGCGCGATCATCGGCGGGATCGTCGGCGGCGGCGATGGCGCGGCGAAGGGCGCGGCGATCGGCGGCGCGGCCGGAACGGGTGTCGTGCTGTCCACCCGCGGAAAGGAGATTCGATTCGGGCCGGGAGCCGACTTCAACGTAAAGCTCCTGCAACCGGTCACGGTTCGAGTGCCGACGAAGA
>DATAFJ010000074.1:0-42138 GCA_036257535.1 Vicinamibacterales bacterium
CGTCCGTTCTGATCGCGATCGACTTCAGTGCGGACGATTCGCGGGCCGTCCATGTGAACCCAGGTGTCCACGTAACCATCTTTGTTCGCGTCGTAGGTCAGCCGCTGGAGACGGCCGGTCTTCTCATCGTACGCCGGCCGCGTCGTCCGCCGGAGCCGCTCCCGGTCGGGGTCCCGGTTGCACGCGAGAGCGACCAGCGCTGCCACGATTAACGCAAACCGCGCCGCTTTCGGCATTCGGCATTTGGCATTTGGCATCTGGCCGTTGCTCAGACCTGCACCGCGTCGCGGTCGACGACCACCGAAGGGTTCTCGAGGAACCATCGGTAGGTGGACGAGATGCCGTCGGCGAGCGAAATCCGGTGGCGCCAGCCGAGCGCGTGCAGCCGGCTCACGTCGAGCAGCTTGCGGGGCGCGCCGTCAGGCTTCGAGGCGTCGAAGCGAATGCGCGCGCCCGGATACACGACCTCGCGGATCTGCTCGGCGAGCTCCTGGATCGTGAGATCCTCCCCGCACCCGACGTTGACGTGATCGGCTTCGTCGTAGTGGCGCATGAGGAAGACGCACGCGTCGGCGAGGTCGTCGACGTGGAGGAACTCGCGTCGCGGACGGCCGCTCCCCCAGACGGTCACCTCGCTTGCGCCAGCTGTCTTCGCGTCATGAAACTTCCGCATGAGCGCTGGAAGCACGTGCGAGCTCGCGAGGCCGAAGTTGTCGCCGGGGCCGTACAGGTTCGTCGGCATCGCCGAGATGAAGTCGCAGCCGTACTGCAGGCGGTACGCCCGGCACAGCTTGATGCCGGCTATTTTGGCCACTGCATACGGCTCGTTGGCCGGTTCGAGCGGCCCAGCGAGGAGCGCGGCTTCGGTCATCGGCTGCGATGCGTCGCGCGGGTAGACGCAGGAGCTCCCGAGGTAGAGGAGCTTCTTCACGCCGTACACGTGCGCCGCATGCACGACCGTGGCGTGAATCAGCAGGTTGTCGTAGATGAACTCGGCCGGACGAGTCGAGTTGGCGAGTATCCCGCCCACCGTTCCTGCCGCGAGGAGAACATAGTCCGGGCGGTTCGCACGAAACCAGTAGTTCACCGCCGACTGATCGCGGAGATCGAGCTGATCGCGGCTCGCCGTGAGGATGCGGCTGAACCCCTCGTCCTTGAGCCGGCGAACGAGCGCAGACCCTACGAGACCGCGGTGACCGGCGACAAAAACAGAGCTGTGAGGATCCATGGTGTGTCAGGGGGTCTGACCCCATTTTTGTCGAAAATCGCAAGCGATGCAGCACCTTCGATCGCTTACGATTTTCGAAAAAATGGGGTCAGACCCCTTTTGCAATCTCATCATACAGGTACGCCGACGCGACCACCCCGCCGTGGAAGTTGCCGAGATCGAGCTTCTCGTTGGGCGCGTGCGCGTTCTCGTCCGGCAGCCCGACGCCAAAAAGAACCGACGGTAATCCGAGCACCTCCTGGAACGTCGACACGACCGGGATCGATCCCCCTTCACGGTTGAACACGGGCCGCTGGCCGAACCCCTTCTCGATCGCACGCCCGGCAGCCTGCACGAACGGGTTGTCGAACTCGGTCATCCAGGGCTTGCCGCCATGCATGCGCGTCACCTTGACCTCGACGGTCTTCGGCGCGACCTTCTTCACGTATGCGTCGAACAGCGTCGCGATCTTGTCCGGGTCCTGGTTCGGCACCAGCCGCATGCTGACTTTGGCCATCGCTACGGCTGGAATGACGGTCTTGGCGCCTTCGCCGGTGAAGCCTGAGAGAATTCCGTTCACTTCGAAGGTGGGCCTGGCCCACGTCCGCTCGAGCGACGAGTAGCCGGTCTCGCCGAACAGCTTCGGCGCGCCCAGCTCGCGCTGGTATTCCTTCTCGCTGAACGGCAGCCGCTTCCACTCGGCCCGTTCATCCTCCGTCAGCGGCCGCACATCGTCATAGAAGCCTTCAATCTTGATCCGGCCGCTTTTGTCCTTCATCTGCGACAGAATCTGCGCGAGCACCATGGCGGGATTGGCGACGGCGCCGCCGAACGATCCGGAGTGAAGGTCCGTTTTCGTGCCGCGAAGGTCTATCTGAAAGTACACCAGGCCGCGAAGGCCGTAGCAGATCGACGGCACGCCTCGCTTGAACATCGGGGAGTCCGAAATGACCACGACGTCGGCCGACAGCAGGTCCTTGTGTTGCCGGATGAAGTCGTCGAGGTGCGCCGAGCCGACTTCCTCCTCGCCCTCGAGAATGACCTTGATGTTCAACGGCAGCCTGCCGGTCTGCTTGATGTGCGCCTCGATCGCCTTGAAGTGCATGAAGATCTGGCCCTTGTCGTCCGCCGCGCCACGGGCGTAGATCTCCCCCTCGCGGATCGTGGCCTCGAACGGCGGAGAGGTCCACTCATTCAACGGGTCGACCGGCTGCACGTCATAGTGGCCGTAGAAGAGAATCGTCGGGCCGCCTTCGGCCTTCAACCAGTCGCCATACACGACCGGATTGCCGGGCGTGTCGATCAGCCGGACGTTGTCCAGCCCGATCCGCCGCATGTCGTCCGCCGCCCAGTCGGCGGCACGCTTCACATCAGGCTGATGCTGCGGCAGCGCGCTGATGCTCGGTATCGCCAGCCACTCCTTCAACTGTTCGACGTATCGATCGCGGTTCGTGTGGATGTAGTCGATGACGTTGTCCATGCTCTCTCTCTAGTCGTTGTAGCGCAGCCCTTTAGGGCTGCTCTGGCAGGCCTGAAGGCCTGCGCTACCTGCTGGGTTTCTCGATCGGAAGATCCTCTCTATCACCCCATTCCTTCCAAGACCCGAGATACGCGCGCACGCGAGGGTAGCCGAGCAGCCGGAGCGCGAGATATGAATGCGCCGCGCGGTATCCGCCCTGGCAGTAAGTGACGACCTCGCGGTCCGGAGTCACTCCGGCCGTCTCGTACATCGCCCGGAGATCCTCGCGCGGTTTGAATGCACCTTCCGCGTCGAGGTTGCGAGTCCAGTCGACATGGACGGCGCCCGGTACTGCGCCACCACGCCTGGCACGGACGAGCTCTCCGTAGTACTCCTCGGCGCTGCGCGTGTCGAGGATGATCGCATCCTTCGACCCGAGGCGATCGTGAACGTCACGCCACGTGGCGAGACGATCCGGACGAGGCTCCACACGTTCGGGCCAGTCGGAGGTTGGAGCAGCGGCGGGTTGCAGACCGGCTTCTCCCGTTGCGACGGGCAGCCCCGCTCGACTCCAAGCCGTGAATCCTCCGTCGAGCATGCGCACGTCGGGATGTCCGAAGTACTCCAGGAACCAGAACGCGCGCGCCGCCCGGATGCCCGACTTCTCGTCGTACACGACGACGGTGCGCGATGGATCGGTCCCGCGAGCCGCGAGCACGTGCGCGATCATCCAGAGAAACGACTTCAACGGCGCCGGATCGGTGTCGTTCAGGCTGAACGCCCACAGGTCGAGGTGAATCGCCCCAGGTATGCGGCCCCTCGCGAAGTCCTCGGCAGGACGCAGATCGATGACCTGCGTTCCCCCTGTCGCGGCCAGAAGCCCAGCTAATTCAGCTGGAGAAACGAGTAAGTCCGATCCCTGCATGAGTCACTCGAGCCAAGCGTACCTCAGAAGGAACAGCGCTGCGAAGACGTAGACGAGCCGATCGACGTCCCGCCCGCGCCCTACCGCCAGCTTCAGCAGAGCGTACGCGATGAACCCGAACGCAATCCCGTCCGTGATGCTGACGGCCAACGGCATGATAACGATCGTCAGAAAAGCGGGAATGCTCTCGGTTGGATCCTCCCAGTCGATGTGTCTGACCTCGCGCAGCATCATCGCGCCCACGAGCACGAGCGCCGGCGCAATCACGGGATGGATGACAGCCGGGCTGGCGCCCGCTCCGGTGAGCTCCACGCCCTCACCGACCATCTGCACGAGCGGATGAAAGAACAGCGACAGGAAGAACAGCAGCGCCGTGACGATGTTGGCCAATCCGGTACGGCCGCCGGCCGACACGCCCGCGGCGCTTTCGACGTAAGCGGTCACCGTGGACGTGCCGAGCCCGGCGCCCGCAACGGTGCCGATGGCGTCTGCGAGGAGCGCGCCCCGCGCGCGCGGCAGCCTGCCGTTTTTCATCAACCCCGCGCGCCCTGCCACGCCTACGAGCGTGCCGACCGAATCGAAGAGGGCGAGAAAGAAGAACACGAAGACGACCGGGATCATCGCGGGCTGAAAGACGCCGGCGACGTCCAGCTTCATGAAAGTCGGGGCAATCGACGGCGGGACGCTCATAACTCCGTGAAATCGGACGACACCGACGGCGAGACCCACGATCGCGCTGGCGAGCATGCCGCCGAGGAGCGCGCCGCGCACGCGCCGCGCGACGAGAATGGCGGCAACGATCACTCCGACCAGCGCAACGAGCGTCGGCCGCGCACGCAGGTCGCCCAGCGTCACGTAGGTTCCGGGCGCGGCTACGATGATGCCTGCCCACTCCAGCCCGAGCATCGCGATGAGGAGGCCGATTCCTACCGCAATGGCGTGCTTGAGCGAATCCGGGATAGCCGTAATCACCCTCTCGCGGAGCCCGATGCCAGCCGCCAGGATGAAAATCAGTCCGGCAACCGCGACGCCGCCAAGCGCGACCTGCCACGGGACCTTCATCGCCGAGACGACCGTGTATGCAAAGAAGAAGTTGTGCCCCATCGCCGGCGCGACCGCGATTGGATAGTTAGCGAGGAGCGCCATGAGGATCGTCGCAAGACCGCTGGCCAGGCAGGTGGCCACCATCACGGCGCCAGGCTCCATCCCCGCCGCGGAAAGCACCGCCGGCTGAACGAAGATGATGTACGCCATCGTGACGAACGTCGTCACGCCCGCGAGAACTTCGGTGCGGACGTTCGTGTTGCGCGCGGCCAGTTCGAAGAGGCGCTCGAGCACGTGGGGAAGCTTAATGCCTAATGCCCAAGGCCTAAGGCCCAATGCCCGTCGGGGCCTTCGGCTGCCCTGCCCTCGTCCCGGAGCTTAATCAGGTGAGCGAGCACGCTGCCGAGCGCCGCTTCGCGCAGCTCGGGCCGGAGGCTGGGATAAATTTCCGCGACGAGCGACTCCGGGGTCGCCGAACCGCGCCCGAGCGACGCCACGATCTGCTCTTCGCGGAATCTGCGATGCGCGATGTAGCTTGAGATCACGCGCGCCGGATCGTGGACGGCCCGGCCGTGAGCGGGAAGCAGCCGGTCTGGTCCGAGCGCGAGCACGCGATCGAGCGATTGCAGATAGGCTGCAAGATCTCCACCTCGCCCGGCAGGAATCACGACCGTGGAGCCTGCGACGACCAGATCGCCGCAGAAGAGCGTTCGACTTTCGGACTCGTAGAGCGAAACATGATCCGGCGAGTGCCCCGGAGTGTGCACCACTCGAAGCCGGACGTCGCCTGCGTCGAGCTCGTCGCCGTCAGCCAGCTCCTTCCACGGCACGGGCCACCGGGTATCGCGCCCGGGCCATGGCAGCTTTTCGAACGCCGCCTGCGGCCAGCGCGAGGCGAGCGCAGGGGCACCCGACGCATGATCCGAATGCGCGTGCGTCACGATCACACGCGTCAGGTCGCCGCCGCCAAGTGTGGCACCTATCGCATCGACGTGAGCCGGATCGCCGACTCCCGCATCGATCAACGTCGGCGTGCGGCCCGGCAGAAGATACGTATTGTTACCCTCACCAGTCCATGGGCCGGGATTGCGGGCGTTGAGGAGATAGAACTTCAGAAGTATGCCTTCAGGCGGAGGTAGAAGAAGTCGCGGTCGGCGAACCGCCCGAAAACGTTCGACGCAACGCGAGGATCCGGGGGTCCCGTTTCACTGTCGCCGAAGAACCAGCCGATCGACCCCTCCAGAGCGAGATTGTCCCGCAGCGACCAGGCCGTGACATTCCGCACGAAGGCCGAGCCATCCGTCACGTTGATCGCTCCGAACGTGCGCGTGTTGTAGCGCTCGCGCACGAACGACCGGTCCGCCCCGAAAATGAGCGTCGCCGTGGTGTCGAGCGGATCGTCGTGCACGAGCATCGAGCCGCTCAGCCGGTAGTCGCCCGCGCGCCTGTCGACAGCGAAGCCGGCGTCCCAGGATCGTTCCGCCTCCATCGAAGCTTCGGCGGGTAAACCGCTATCGCTGAAAAACGCCGCCTCTCCGCGAAACGCCCAGGGTCCGCGGACCGACTCGAAATCAGCCGAGATCATCGTGAAGCGCGGGAAGACCTCGACGAACTCGGTGGGCTCGAGCAGGATCACACCGAACGTGCGAAACCCGCGGTACGCGCCGATCGAATAGTCGAAGCGGCCGACGGTGTCGCTGAATCTCAGTCCGCCTTGAGCGTTCTCGAACGTTCGGGCGGGTTCGCGCCGGGCTATCTCTCGATCCGCGGGCCCCTGCCCCGCGGACTGCGCCGCAAGCAGGTTGAAGGGCGACGTCGGCTCGTCGAGCTGATCGAATCGCCCTCGCCTGAAGATCGGAACGTAGATCGCCTCGAGGATCGCGTCTTCACTGAAAAACATCCGGCCGCGGACGAGCGTGACAGGGAGGCGCGCCTCGCTCCGTCCCTCGAAGAAGAACCGCGAGACGTCAAGCGGATTCACCACGTCCGACGGCTGCAGCTCGTCGAGCCTGCCCCAGACGACCTGACCGAGGCCCAGCCGAAAATCAGCTCGCGAAAAGCTGAAGGTGGCAAGAACCTCGTGCGCCCGCAAGATGGCGTCGTATGCCGGCTCCCCACGATCGGCCGCAAGGGCGTCCGCGTACGCCGACGCCGTCAGCCTGAGCGCCTCCGACGCCTGCACTGCGAGTTCCCCGAACACGCGCGCGCGCAGCTCGACCGCCGAAGGATCGGTGCTCGGGAAATGGTCGAGAAAAAGCGACGCGTACCCCTCGAAGGCCATCGACCCCGTTCCGGGCACGCGGTATTGCGCCCAGCCGATGCCGAATGCCGAATGCCAGATGCCGACGGCCACGATGGCCGTGACGGTCTTCATGCGGCCTGCGCGCGGACGGCACGCGGCGCAAACAGCTTCGGCGCGATTTTGATCGTCGCCGGCAGCACGAACACCTCCGCCAGGAACGCCACCGCCATCGTCAGGGCCAGGAGACCGCCGAACCAGGCGGTCGGCTTGTAGGACGACAGCATCACCGTTGCGTAGGCGCTGCTGTTGATGAAGGCCGTCGTGAGCGACGCGCGTCCCTCGAAGATCGTCGCCGTCTCGATCGCCTCGTCGACGCCGGCGCCGGCCGCAGTTTCGCGCCTGAACCTGTTGATGAAGTGAATGGTGTCGTCGTCCACGATGCCGAGCGCGACGCTGGCGACCATGATCGTCGCGATGTTGAGCGAGATGCCCGTCCATCCCATGAGGCCGAGAACGGCGACCACCGGAAAAAGGTTCGGGACGACCGCGAGGAGGCCGAAGCGGGCGGATCGAAAGACGAGGAAGATGACGCCGAAGACGGTCACGAAGGCGGTGCCGAACGAACTGATTTGCGAGACGACGAGATAGTGGTCGAGCGTGCTGAACAGCTTGCCGGCGCCGGTCGCCGTCGTACGGATTCCGGTCCCCGCAAATACTTCAGCCACAAGCACTTCGGACCTGCTGACCTGCTCGAACACGACGTCGCTGCTCATCGACGCGAACTTGATCGACATCTGGCCGTTCGAGAAATCGCTCGAGACGACGCGTTCGAGCTCGGCCCGGCCGTCATCCGACATCGCGAACAGAAACAGTTCCTGAGCGATCAGGTTCGGATCCCCGGGCACGACCGCCGCGTCTCGGTGGCCGCCCTGAAGCTCGCGGTTGATCCGCTTCACGTAGTCGGCAGGCGACGTGACCTTTTTCACGAACGGCAGCCGCGAAATCTCCTCGCCGAGCTTCTCCATCCTGCGGAGCGTGTCAGGCGACTTCATCGAATCGGGAGGGCCTTCGAGCAGGATCTGGAAGCTGTAAATCCCGGCGAGCTCGCGGTCGATGATCTCGGCCGATACACCGAGCGGATGATCCTTTGCGAAGAAGTTGACGTGATTCGTATCGACCCTCAGCCGCGTCGCGCCCGCGCAGGCCGCTGCGAGAATCACCGCGGAAACGAGCAACACACGCCTCGGCTGGGCGGTTGAAAATCGAGCGACGCGCCGCATCGGCCCCACGAGCCAGGTCTCATGAGGCGCGACCGCCTGCTCCGGCTTCAGCCAGGCGAGCATCGTCGGCATGAAGACGAGCGAGATGACGAAGTCGACCATGATCCCGACGGCCGACCCGATTCCAAACTGTCGAACGGAGACGACGCTGCTCGTGGCGAGCGAGAGCATGCCGAGAGCCGTCGTGCCGCTCGCGCCGAGGAGCGGCGCCAGCAGGTGGCTCACACTCCGCTTGAACGCCTGCTGCGCACTCCCATGCCGCCGCTCGTGCTCGAAGTGCTGCATGATGTGCACGTCATCGGCGATCGCGAGGACCACGATGAGCGGCACGATCATGCTGGAGAGCACGTTGTAGGTGAACCCCAGCAGCGAGTACAGCCCGAGCGTCCAGATGATGCTGAGGGTGACGGCGAACATCGCGAGCGCCGTCCGGCGCACCGATCGGAACATCAGGTAGATCGATCCGAACGTGAGCGCGAAGATCGGCGGGATGAACGTCCGCTGGTTCTCGAGGGTGACGCGGTTGTACGCCTCGCTGATCTCGATGCTGCCGTTGTAGTGCGCGCGGACGCCCTGCGGAAGCCGGTTGTCGACGAGCGCCCGGATCTCTTCGATGACCGCGCCGCGGACCTCGTCGATGCGATCCTCGTCGAAGCTCACGAAGATCGCCGCGACGCGGCCGTCTTCGGCCACGAGATCCCCTCGGATGAGGTCGTCGTTCAGCGCGCGGCGACGGATCTCTTGGGGGACGACCTCATCCGGAATCAGCGGCTCCACCTCGAGGCCGCCATCGTCATCCCCCTGAGCCGGGATGGCCGTGACGAGCGTCGCGGTACCGAGGCTGTTGACGCGCTGCACGGTGCGGACCCGTTCGATGTCATCGGAGACGGTGTCCAGAAACCGCAGCCGGTCCGCCGTGAAGATGCCCTTCACCGCGTCGGGCGCCTCCCGCGTGACCTCAAGCGCGATGATGAGCGTCCGGGTGCCGCCGAACTCCTCGCGGAAGCGTTCGTACTCGCGATAGACGGGATCGCCGTGCGAGAACCACGCGGTGATGTCGTTGTCGATCTTCGTGACATCAGCCCGCGGCGCGAGCGCTACCGCACCGACGACGATTGCGGCGGACAGTATCCACCGCAGGCGCCAGAGCAGATCCACCAGCCGCGGCGTCACCCTTTCTCCAATGTTCGCCGGCTGAAGTCCGCTTCGGTCAAGCCCGTGTTGTAGTCAATCTTTTCGATGACGAGGTCGGTCTTCGTCCGGCTCTGCTCGTCCGCCATCGTCGAGCCGAGCACGGTCCAGATGCCTTCCACGCGTTCGAGCCGGCGGACCGAGTAGACTTTCTGCCGCTCGTCACGGCGATTGAAGATTTCGGCGCCGACGACGACGAACGTGTCCTTGATGACGAGCGAAACGACGCGCGGGAAAACCGCGCCGCCTTCCTTGCGGCGCGCCTCCAACTGGTACGCGGGAACGCGGCGTCCGTCAGGCGCGGTCCAGGCAGCCTCTTCGCCCGCGAACCGATACGTGTAGTCGTTGAATTCACGGCCGCCGATGTCTTCGTACGTGAAGTCGGTGCCGGCGAAGCTGTCCTGCGTCTCCTCCCCCGAGATGCGGCGCACGCGGCCGAGCGAGGGCAGGTAGAGAAACCGTTCGTCTTCTTTCGCCGGATGCTCCCAGACCAGGAAGCTCGTGCCGTTGATGTCGTTGGGGTAGGTGAACCGGAGGAGCACGCGATCTCCCGAGGCACTGCCCTCCCGTCCGGACAGGCTGAGGAGCTCGAGGGCGCGCTCCCGGCTGCGCCCGCGCCGGTCGAACAGGCGCATCCGCATTGCGGCGCGTGAATCGCGGCCCGTATCGCGATCCTGGACGGCCCTGGCGACCTGGTCGGCCGTCAGAGCTGATGCAGCCTGGCGAGAGGGGACGGCGGCAAGGAAAGCACTCAGGGCTGGCAGGGCTAGCACCAGGACGGGGACGCGTGTCGAACGCATGGGCCTCACGCTAGACTATGTGAAATTTTTCACAACTGCAACACGGCCAGGCAGTAAGATCCATGTATGCCTGTTCTGATCTTCGGCAAGGACACCTGACCCTACACGGAAGCCGCCCGTGAAGAGTACGCCCGGCGGCACGTCCCGTTCGAATACATCAACGTCAAGAAGAACCCCGCCGACCTCGCGCGGATGCTCGAGCATTCCAAGGGGCAGCGCAAAGTGCCCGTCATCGTCGAGGATGGCGCGGTCACGATCGGATTCGGCGGAACCTGAGGTGTGTAGCAGGCGCCCGTCGGGCGCCTACGATGTGGCACGATGCTAAAGCGTCGTACTACCCGAGGGAGCTTCCGAAAGCTTGTCGCGCAGGTCGGCTGAGATCTCGACCGGCGTCCGCCGTGCGTAGTCGAAGATGACTTGCACGGTACGGCCGGTGGCGATGGTCCGTCCGTCCGGCACGCTGATGATCTCGTACCCGTAGGTGAAGCTCGTTCTGCCAATCGCCTCGAGCGCCAGCCGCACGTCGAGCACGTCGCCGAATCTCGCCGGCGCGCGGAAGTCGCACTCGGCGTGCGCGAGGATCACGCTCACGCCCGATGTGTCCGTATCACGGAAGCCGCTCAGGCCGAGTGTCTTCCAGAGCGACGCGCGAGCCTGCTCGAAATATGTGAAGTACACGGCATTGTTGACGTGTCCGAACGCATCGCAGTCGCGAAAGCGCACGTCGAGGCGATGCGTGAGGAGAGGCGTCGGCATAGCGGGTGGTATATTCTAGCGCCGTGAGCGATTCGTTCACGCGTGAGGAGCGCGCCGCGCTCGCGCCGTACTTCACGAACATCGACGGTCCCGTCTTCGCGCTGGTCAACCTGCCCGAAACCGTAAAGGGCGCGCTCTTCGCGAGGTATTCGCGATCGCTGAAGTCGCTGAGACGCCTGTTCCTCGACGAGTTTCTACCCAAGACCGGCGCGCCGCTGACTGCCGACGCAGCCGCGCCCGACCGTGAAACCGCATCGGCCGCCGTCACGCGCGCGGAGCAGCTTTACGCGCGCGTGTTCAGCGATTACGGCGACGATTCGGTCGCACAGCTCGGCGGCGTTCACGTCGCCTGCGAGGATGCGTCGAACATTCTCACCAAGCTGCTCGAATGGGGCCGCCTGATGGCGTACCTCGAGCAATCCACCCGCTACATTGCTTATACCCAGCGACGCGCGGACCACTGGCGTTATCACGTGCCAGCGGAGCTCGACGACGTGCCCGCGCTTCGTGCCCGATACATCTCGACCCTCGATACCGCCTTTGCGACTTACGCGACGTGGATCGAGCCGATGCAGGAGTACTTCCGCGCGCGCGTTCCGAAGGCGGAGGACGACTCCGATGCCGTTTACAGGTCGGCCATCCGCGCGAAGGCTCTGGACACGCTCCGCGGTTTGCTGCCGGCGGCGACGCAGTCGAACGTTGGCATCTTCGGAACGGGCCAGGCTTACGAGGCGCTGCTGCTCCGGCTCCGCGCGAGCGGCCTCGCCGAGGCGCGCGCTTACGCCGATCTGATGTTGACCGAGCTCCGCAAGGTCATTCCCGCGTTTCTCACTCGCGTCGATCAGGCAGAGCGAGGCGTCCGCTGGAGCCGATATCTCGCCGAGTCGCGCGAGGCGACCGCTCGCGTTGCAGCCGAAATGACCGGCGGATTGGAGCCAGAGGAGCGAGACGAGGTCACGCTCACGGACTTCGACCCTGAAGGTGAGGTCAAGGTCGTTGCGGCGGCGCTGTACGCGTCAACCGGGCTGCCCGACGATCAGCTCCTGACGATCGCACGGCGGATGAGCCGGGACGACCGGCTGCGCGTGCTCCGAGCGTATACCGGCGACCGCGAGAACCGCCGGCACAAGCCGGGCCGCGCGTTCGAGCGGACGTCGTATCGCTTCGACGTGCTCACCGATTACGGCGCGTTCCGCGACCTGCAGCGGCATCGGCTGCTGACGCTCGAGTGGCAGCCGCTCTCGGCGCGACACGGATACATCGAGCCGGACGCCATCGTCGAGGCAGGCGCGCAGCAGGACTGGTCTCGAGTCATGGACGCCTCGGCGGAGTTGGACGATGCGCTGCGGTCAGCGGGACTCGCGAGCGTTGCGCCGTACAGCGTGGCGATGGCATACCGAGTCCGCTTTTACATGGAGATGAACGCCCGCGAAGCGATGCACCTGATCGAGCTTCGCACGGCGCCGCAGGGCCATCCGGCGTATCGGCGGGTCTGTCAGAGCATGCACCGGCTGATTGCGGAGCGCGCCGGTCACGAGGCGATTGCCGGGGCGATGACGTTCGCAGACCACAGCGCCGTCGAGCTCGAGCGCCTGAAGGCCGAGCGCGAGCTCGAGCGACGCCGTCAATCCGTCGGTTGAACGCTACTCGGGCGTGACTTCCTGCTCGCTCCAGTAGCGGCCGAACTCCTCCAGAAAACTGAGCGTCTCGAACGATCGCATGCGATCGAAAAAAAGAATGCCGTCGAGATGATCGGTCTCGTGCTGCATCACGCGGGCCGTGTATCCGGCGACTTTCATGTCCAGCCGGCGCCCTTCGCGGTCGAGGCCGCGCAGCTGGATTTGGCGCGCCCGCGGCACCTTGCCGCGCACGTCGGGAATGCTCAGACAACCCTCCCAATCCTCGACGGTGTCCGAACCGATCGGCGTGATCTCGGGATTGACGACGACGATGAGCGGCAGCCCGGCCTCGGCGTCGGAGGAACCGGCGACGAAGATGCGAAGGCTTTCGTGCACCTGCGGCGCCGCCAGGCCGATGCCGTGGTACTCCTTCATCGTGTCGATCATGTCTTCGATCAGGCGCTGAACCTCTGGCGATCGCAGCTCGGACGGTTGAAGCGGCCTCGCGGGACGGCGAAGCACCGGGTGGCCCATTCGCGCCACCTTGAGGATGGACATGGCGAAATTATAGCTGCCACAATGAGTGCGCAATGCACGAGGCTCAGATGGAGTACCGGTTCTGCCCCGTGTGCGGCGGGACGCTCGAGCCGCGCCTGCTCAAGCAGGGCGATCCCGAACGTCTGGTCTGCGGCACGTGCGGATTCGTCTTCTACCTCGACCCGAAGGTCGCCGTCGGTACGATCATCCGCTTCGATCAGAATGCCCAGAATGCCCAGAACCCCGGTGCCCAGGAACGCGTCGTCCTCGTGCGGCGCGCGATCGAGCCGGGCTACGGCCGATGGGTCTTTCCGGGCGGCTACGTGGATCGGGGCGAGCCGCTCGAGATTGCCGCGATCCGCGAAGCGCGTGAAGAGTCGGGCCTCGACGTCCGCCTCGACGGACTCGTGAACCTGTACTCATACGCCGGGCGAGCGCCGGTCATCATCGTGTACGCGGCCACCGTGATCGGCGGCGTTCTCTGCGCAGACGACGAGTGCCTCGACGCGAAGCTGTTCACGCGCGACGAGATTCCCTGGGACGACCTGGCGTTTCGCAGCACCCGGGACGCACTGAAGGACTACTTCATCGCCGGCTTCAAGCCATCTGCAATGCGGTAAACTGGTGCCCAGTTCTGTAAGCCAGATCTGAAGGCTCCCCCTGTAACTGCCGATAGGACGGTCGGTTAGCGTCCGGCACAAGTGCTGCAGTCCGCGGATAGGGGGTGCCCCTCATGAAAACAAAGGTTCTCATCGTCATTCTCGCCGCGAGCGTTGCGGCCGGCTGCAGCTACGAGCGGGAATCGACCACCGGCCCGGGCTCGACTGGCGTCGAGGCCCTGATGGGAACGTGGGGCTCCAACGCGGTGCCGTCGCGGGACTCGTGCGGGAACTTCAGCTGGAACGTGACGGAGCGGACGGCGACGAGCGCATCCGGGACGTTCAGCGCCACTTGCGCCAACGACCTGCGCATTGAAGGCGCGGCGCGCGCGACGCTGTCAGGCGAGGTGATCTCGTGGAGCGCCGATGCCCGTGCGACGTCTGTGCCGATCATCGGCACCTGCAACATCGCGCTCACCGGCACGGCGGAGCTCGGCGTCGACTCGATCCGGATCCCGTATTCCGGCACGACCTGCCTCGGTCCCGTCAGCGGGGTCGAGACGCTCCATCGACGCTAGAAGCACGTCGTCCTTGGTCCTTAGTCCTTCGTGCTTCGTGTCAGGCTAGAGCTTCGGCCTGAGCGGCACCGTAGAACGAGTACCACGGGGACGCCGCCTTGAGGGCGTCGTTCACGTTGTTGATGTTCCGCACGCCTTCGCTCTCGAGCCACTTGCGGAATGGCTGAGCGCCCTGCTTGGCGTACACCGGGATGCCCTCTTTCCACGTTGCGCGGCCGCAAAGCACGCCCGCGAACTTCACGCCCGCCTCGCCGGCGAGCGCCAGCGACTCGGTGAACTCGGCGTTGCTGACGCCGGCCGACAGGTAGATGAACGGCTTCGTCGATACGGCAGCCGCGCGGCGGAACGCTTCCAGCGCCTCGGCTTTCGTGTATGCCTTCTGCCCGGCAAACGCCCTCGCGCCTTCGACGAACTTCATGTTCACGGGGACCTCGACCTTCATCACGTCCACGCCGTACCGGTCCTTCGTGAACTCCGCCATGCTTCTGGAAACAATCTCGGGCTTCTTCTTCGCGAACTCGAGCCCCTTCTCGTCGGCCCCCTCCTCGTAGCCGACGAATTCGAGAAAGTACGGGATGTCGTTCGCGCGGCACTCGTCGCCGATCCGCTCGACCCACGCGTGCTTCTGGTCGTTGATCCGCTGGGGATCGAACGGGCTGTAGTACAGCAAAATCTTGATGCAGTCGGCGCCGTTCTCCTTCAACCGCCGGACCGACCAAAGATCGAGCAAGTCCGGAAGCCGGCCCGGACCGGTCTTGTCGTAACCAGTCTTCTCGTACGCCAGCAGGAGCCCGGCGTTGCGCGCGCGCCGCTTGCTGGCCGGGAGGCCCCACTCGGGGTCGAGCAGGATCGCGCTGGCGTGCACCGTCAGCACTTCGGTGACCTGGACTTTGAACTCCTCCATGTCGCGGTCGCCGACGTCGCCGCCTTTTTCCTTCGCGAGCGCTTTCTGAAGCGAGCCCCGCTGATCCATCGCGGCCGCGGCGATGACGCCGCGATCGTTCGAAACCGCCTTCATGCCTGCCAGCTTTCCGGGTGTGAGTTTCACTGTCGTCTCCGTCCTTCGTGGATCCAAAACTATAAGCTAGAAACTTTCTTAAGCGGATATTGAAAGTCTTCGACTGCCGCACCCGCTACTGCGGCGGCAACCATCGACTCGACTGGAAGCGAGCGCTCGGCGGCTGCAATTTCACCGCGCCGAGCCTTCGTGGCCGGGTGTTTGGGCGTGAAGAGGGTGCAGCAATCCTGATCGGGAATGATCGAAATCGGGTACGTCCCGAGGCGCTGCGCCTCGGCCATGATCTCTTCCTTGTCCATCCCGATGAGCGGCCTCAACACCGGCATCTCCGCGATCTCGCCGATGATCGCCATATTCTCCAGCGTCTGCGACGCCACCTGGCCGACCACCTCGCCGGTGACGAGTGCGCCGACCCGCCCGCCCCGCGCGATCTGCTCGGCAATGCGCAGCATCAACCTGCGATAGATGACGACTCTGAGCGGCGGCGGCACGGACAACGTCACCTGCTGCTGAAGCTCGCCGAACGGGACGAGCGAGAGGCGCGATCGCAGCTGATATCCCGTGAGCAGGCGCACCAGCTCGCGGGCCTTCTCCTGTGACGCGCGCGAGAGGATCGGATAACTGTGGAAGTGAACGAAGTGCACGGTGCAGCCGCGCTTCATCATGCGCCATGCGGCAACCGGAGAGTCGAGGCCGCCTGAAAGCAGGCAGACCACGCGCCCGCTCGAACCTGTCGGCAGCCCGCCCGCCCCGCGTGCCTTGCCGAAGTAGTAGAACGCCTCGTTCGTGATGAGCTCGACGTGGATCGTGAGCGCAGGATTCTCGAGATCGACGCGCCAGCCGCGCGCCATCTTGATCCGGCCGCCTACTTCGCGCTCGATCTGCGGCGACGTCAGCGGGAACCGCTTGTCGGCGCGCCGCGCTGACACGCGGAAGCTCGCGGGATCGCGATCGCCGAGAACCGCCAGGATCGCGTTCGCCAGCTCGTCGACATCGGGCCTGGTGCGACCCGCGCGCGCGAAGTTCGCGATGCCGAAAACGCGCGCCAGGCGGTCGCGGATCTGCTCCCAGTCGGCCGTTGGTCCGAGCACGACTTCGATCCGACCCATCAGGGGACGGACAGCGGCAACGTCCAGATCGGATGTGGCCTCGCGCAGGTTGCGCACGAGATGACCGACGAACCACGGGCGGTTCCGGCCCTTCAGGGCGATCTCCTGGTAGTGAACGACCGCTGACGTCACCGAATCCCCTCCGCCGCCTCGTGACCCGCCCGCACGGCGCTCTCGATCGTACCTGGCAGGCCCGTGTCGTTCCAATCGCTGGCGAGCCACAGCCCATCGATGCCTGTCGCCACTTGCGGACGTGGCGGTGAGCCCGGCGCCAAAGAGAACGTCGCACGGCGTTCGCGAACGACGCCGCCGCGCAGCAGACGGGCGCGCACCGCCTGGGGGAGAACGTCGCGGACGCGGGCCGCCGCGCGCTGGACGAGCTCGTCGTTGCCGAGCGGCGCCAGATCCCGCGCGGCGCTCGTGACCAGTGAAAGATGCGATGCGCTGCTGCCGAAGGCCTGGCGCTTGTCGAAGATCCAATGGATGTCGCTCCCGACGAGACCAACGAACGGCTCGTCCATCACCGGCCGGTCGTACCACAGATTCACGGTCACAATTGGGAGCGCTGGCGTTTTCGCCGCAGCGTCGATTGTCGTGGCCAGCGCAGACGGCGGCAGGCTGTCAGAAGCGAAGAGATCGCCAAGCGCGTACCAGGGGACTGCGGCGACGACAGCCGGAACCTCTATCCGCTCACCCTTCACTTCTACGGCATGGACGCCCCTGCCGCCAGCCGGTTTCGTGACGATGCGTGCCTGGGCGCTCACGCGAACCTGTCCACCGGCGCGCTCGATGAAGGTGCGCGCCGGCTCGGCATACGTCTGATCGAGTGGCTTGACCGGGAGGCCGATCGCGGCGTCACGCGCCTGACCTCTGAACATTTCGGCGAGCACACGCGCGAAAGGCGCCGCCGCAGCTTCGTCCGGGGCCTGGTTCAGCGCCGCGATCGCAAGCGGCTCCCAGAGCGTCTCCCGTATCGATGAACCCTGGCCGTGACGGATCAGCCAGTCTCGGACCGTTTCCCGGTCCGAGCTTGCGGTCCGATAGGCGGAGAGCGCGGGAGCCAGCCTCAGGACGCCCAGGCGGTCCCGGAGCGGCAACGCCTTCCAGTCGAGGATACCGGCCAGCAGGTGAAAAGGCGGCGGCAAGTCTGGACACCGGAGCCGTGTCACTTCGCCGCCTGGCATCACGAACGGCACCTCCAGCGACACCTGGAGCCGCACATTCGCGCCGGCGCCGATACGATCGAGAAAGCGGAACGTCTCGCGGTAACAACCGAAGAGGACATGCTGGCCGTTGTCGACGCGCTCCCCTGTCGCCCGATCCTGAAATGCGGTTGCGCGGCCACCGAGGCGCGGCCGCGCCTCGAGGATGAGTACGCGAGCGCCGCGCTGGGCGAGCGCCGACGCCGCGCTGAGGCCCGCACACCCGGCGCCGATCACGATGACGTCGAAGGCGCCCTTGCTCAATAGCCGAGCGTCACCTTTGCCCACGTCCGTGTCGCGATCCACGCACGCATCGGCCGGGGCACGCGAATGTGCTTCGTGAACACGTCGTAGTTCTCGCGCTCGATGCGATCGAGGATGCCGCAATAGATGCCGCCCATGATTTCCGCGGCGACGAGCCGGCCCGCATCTTCGCGCGGACGCACGGCATCCGCACGCTCGTAGTACCGCCGCGCGCGGCTCGCCTGGTGCGCGAGCAGATCCCGCACGTGAGACGACCGGACGCCGGCACCGTTTCTCGCGCACTCCTCTTTCAGATCATCTTCGCTGACCCGAAATCGCTCGAGGTCCTCGAGCGGCAAATACAACCGCCCGCGCGCGAAGTCTGTCGACACGTCACGAAGAATGTTCGTGAGCTGCAGGGCGACGCCCAGCTCCGAGGCATATGTACGCGCCGCCGGGTCCCGGTAGCCGAAAATCTCGACGCACACGAGCCCGACGGCCGACGCCACGTGCAGGCAGTACTCGTGCAGCTCCGCAAACGTCCGGTACCGAGTGCGGGTGATATCCATTTCCACGCCGTCGATCAGGTCTTCGAACGCGCCGCGCGGAAGCTTGAACTGGCTGATGACCGGTTGGAGCGCGCGTCCCTGAGGCGTAGCCGGACCGGCTCCGAGCCCGGCCGCTCCATAACAGGCGTCGAGCTCCTCCCGCCACCGCCGGAGGCTGACTCCGCCATCCTTCGCCTCGTCTACTTCATCGTCCACGGCGCGGCAGAAGTCCCAGACGGCTACGATCGCGCGGCGTTTCTCCGGAGGCAGGACCAGGAAGGAGTAGTAGAAGCTGGTGTCGCGCGCCACGGTTCAGGCTTTGGCTCGCGCCTGTGTGGTTCGGCCCGGCGGCCAGGCCAGCGCGCCCCACAGGATCGCCGGCGCATCCGACGGCCCGAGTGCCGGACGGCCGTGAAACACGTCAAACCTGGCGCGCTCGAGACGATCGAGAATCCGGACGCCGCCGAGCCACGTGAGGCGCAACTCCCAGCGCAGCCTGCCGGACACTCCATCGGCAACCGCGCGGCCTTCGTCGAAGAGCATGCGCGTCCGTGCGGCGACCGCGGCGAGCGCCGCCCGCCACGCTGGCGACATGCGCCGATCGTCGAGATCCGACTCCTTCGCGCCCGCAGCGTCGACGTCGGCGCGCGGAACGTAGAGCCGCCCCTTCACCCAGTCGCGCTCGAGATCCTGCCAGAAGTTTGCGAGCTGCAGCGCCGTGCACAGCGCATCGGACGCGCGATCGAGCTGAAGGTCGTCGTGGCCGGCGATGCGCAGCACGAGCCGTCCCACCGGGTTCGCCGAGCGGCGGCAGTAGTCGAGCAGGTCGGCCCACGTGGCATAGCGGCGCACGGTGACGTCCTGCCTGAACGCGCTCAGCAGATCCTCGAACAGCGAGATCGGCAGTCGCTTCTCGCGGATGGTGTTGTGCACGGCAAGGAACACGTCGTCACGGTCCTCATCGTGCAGGCGAGCCGCCCAGGCGTCCAGGAGGCGCAGGCGCTCCTCCGGCGAGCGCGTGCCTTCATCGGCAAAGTCGTCCGCGGTGCGCGCGAAGGCGTAGACGGCGGCCACGTGCGGCCGCATCGCGCGCGGCAGGAGGAGCGACGCGACGGGAAAGTTCTCGTCATGCTCGCGCGCGAGCCGCGCGCAGGCGGCGTACGCCCCTCGGAGCCGCGCGTCGCCGGAGGAGTTCATCGTCGTGTCAGGCCCATCAGTGGCGCGAAGCACTATTCTATGGCAGTCACATGCGGGATCTCGTCGCGGGTCTCGTCGCCGTCGTGCTCCTTCTCTTCGCGCTGCTCGTGGCCGCGACGCTGCATTTCCACCGGCGCCGGCGCGAGCGGGCGCGCGGCGCGGCAACGACCCTCGGCAGGAAACTCATCGCAGAGCTTCCGCTGGGCGTCGACCTCGTGTACTTTGCCGAGGATGACGACCGCTTCTACCACGGCGATCAGCAGATCGAAAAGGGCGCCATTCGCGGAGTACGCCTGCTCGTCAACGACCGTGTCGTCTCGCACATCGGCGACGTGGGCACCGCCCCCCCTGCACCCGCGACGGCTACCGCAGACGAACAGGCCTTCATCCGCGACCGCTGGGACGTCGTCATCGACACCGCATCGGCGAGCATGACGATCTCCTGCGGTGCTATCCGCGAGCGGATCTCCCAGGACCTCGCCCGCCGGATTTATGACGCGGTGGCGGCGAGCCTGGGGAGTGCACGCCCGATCTGAGGGTCCGGCCTACCATTCGGATTCTGTCGCCCCTGCACGGTGGTTGGCGGCTCTCGCCATGACGAACAGCAGATCGGACAGACGATTCAGGTACGCGACTACCTCCGGCTCCACGGCATCCTCGCCGAGCGAGACGACACGCCGTTCGGCGCGGCGGCAGACCGTGCGCGCGACGTGCAGCGCGGCGCCGGCTGGCGAGCCGCCGGCGAGGATGAAGCGGCGCAGCGGGGGAAGCTGCGCTTCGAACGAGTCGATCCACTGCTCGAGCTGCGCGATCGCGTCAGGCCGCACGGCCGCCTTGGTCACCCGCCCGGCGATCCGCTGCGAGGGATCGGCCAGCCGCGCGCCCACGGCAAAGAGATCGCGCTGGATCGTTTCGACCATCCGCGCCATCTCGGCATCGAGCCCCGCGGCCAGGACGATGCCGAGCCACGCGTTGGCCTCGTCGACCTCGCCGTAGGCATCGACGCGTGGATCGGACTTCGACACCCGGGTGCCGTCGAACAATCCGGTCTCTCCCCGGTCGCCGGTCCTGGTGTAGATTTTCACGCGGACGATTATAGGGCTTGGCCACCGACTCGATCCCGTCCCTCGCGCCTCCGCACAAGCGGCGGAGGTTCCGCAAGACGCTCCTCGCCTGGTATCGACGGCACGGCCGCGATCTGCCGTGGCGAAAGACGCGCGATCCGTATCGCATCCTGGTCTCCGAAGTGATGCTGCAGCAGACGCAGGTCGACCGCGTACTGCCCAAGTACGAGGAGTGGCTGACGAAGTATCCGACCCTCGGCGCGCTCGCGGCCGCTTCGGAGGACGAGGTCGCGCACACGTGGCGGCCACTCGGCTACAACATCCGTCCGCGCCGGCTCCAGACGATCGCGCGCGAAGCGGTCGCGCGCTACGGCGGCCAGTTACCGTCAGATCCCGACACGCTCAAGTCGTTCAAGGGCATTGGCGACTACACCGCCGGGGCGGTGCTGAGCTTCGCGTTCGGACAGCGCGCCGCGATCCTCGACACGAACGTCGCCCGAGTCCTCTTTCGCGTCTTCGTGGGCGGTGGTGACCAGAAGAGCCATGCGATGAAGAAACAGCTCTGGGCGATCTCCCGGACCGTCCTGCCACACCGCCACGTCTTCGACTTCAACCAGGCGTTGATGGATTTCGGCGCGACGGTCTGCACGGCCCGCAACCCCAAGTGCCTCTTCTGTCCGCTCTCGGCATCGTGCCTGGCGAAAAAATAACCGTCACGGCCGCGGTCGTCGAGCGCGACGGACGGCTGCTCGTCACGCGCCGGGGCCGGGGCGTTCACCTCGAAGGCTACTGGGAGTTTCCCGGCGGGAAATGCGAGCCTGGCGAAAGCGACGCCGCATGCCTGTCACGCGAATTGGCGGAAGAAATCGGCGTCACCGTGACGACGTCCCGGCTGCTGCAGCGCGTGTCGCACGAGTACGAGGATCGGACCATCGAGTTGCACTTCTATGCTTGCGAGATTTCCGGGGACCCGGCGCCGCTGCTGGATCAGGAAATCCGCTGGGTGACCCGGTCGGAGCTGGATGCGTTGCAGTTTCCTCCGGCGGACGAGGAGCTCGTGCGCTCGTTAAAGGACGGCACTCAAATGAACGGCAACTCGGTCACGAGCGCCGATACGCCTGATGCGAGTTGAAGCGCCGTGCCCGGCTCGGACAGCTCGCGCGCCACGTAGCCGAGCGCAATGTCCCGGTCGAGCGCCGGCGAATGAACGACGGATGTGAGCCGCCCGACATCGCGGCCATCTGCCGTGAGCGCCTGGCCTCGAGCCGGCGGCGCACCGCTGCCATCGCCGAGCGTCAGACCCACGAGGCGTCGCGCGATCCGGCCTCCCCCACGGTGAAGAACGCGAATAATCACTTCCTGACCGACGTAGCATCCTTTCGAAAAGCTGATGGCCCGATCCTCGATGCCCGCCTCGAGCGGGATCGTGTGCTCGTCCATGTCCACGCCGAAGAGCGGCCTTCCAGACTCGACCCGCACCGCCTGCGCAACGTCGTCCGGAACCGCGGGGACGCCGGCCTGCGCGAGTGCTTCACGCAGTCCTGCCGCGCAGGGCGTCTCGATGAGGATGTCGTAACCGGGAATGCCGAGCCAGTCCGTGCGCGCAACGATCGCGGAAGCGTTGCGGGATTCGCAACGCATGCTGCCGTAAACAGGCAATGACTCGACGGCGCCGGAGGTCGAAATCGCACGCGAGATCGCCGCTGCCGCTCGCGGACCGTCCACGCCGATCTGGTCGTACAGGCCGGCTTCGTCCTCGATCGTCACGTCCTCGCTGAAGATGGACTGGTCCAGTCGCGCCGAGATCGCGTCCCGTCGATCGGCCGGAACGAGCAGCATCGATCGATCGCCGAGCTCGAGGACGGCGAGGTCGGTGATCATGCGGCCCTGCGGCGTCAGCCAGGCCGCGTAGCAGCCCGTCCCCGCGGTCAGCGCTTCGATGTCGTTCGTCAGGAGACCCTGGAGCAGCGATCGGCGGTCGGCGCCGCTCAGCACGATCCGGGCGAGCGCGGATCGATCGACGGTAGCCGCGGCCTCTCTGAGGGCTCGGTAGCCGCCCGCTGCAATGCTATTCTCGGTCAATGCACTCGCCCCGCTCCGCCTATTGTATGGCGGGCCTCCTGCTCGTCGCGGCCATCACACAGGTGGCATCCGAGCCCGCAGCCGGCCGCGCGAGCTTCATCATCTTCGTCAAGGGCGTTCAGATCGGACGGGAAGACGTAGACCTGTCGCGCGGGCCGGGCGGCTGGACGATCAGCGCCACCGGCAGGCTCGCACCGCCAATCGATCTCACGACGAAGCGCTTCGAGATCCGATACGGAACGGACTGGCAGCCAATCGAGTTGAAGCTGGAAGCGTCGCTCAAGGGCCAGACGATCGGACTCAACTCGTCATTCGGCGTCACGACGGCCATCAACGAGATCACGCAGCAGGATCGGACGACGAGCAAGACGGATCAGATTTCGGCGCGAACCATCGTGATGCCGAACAATCATTTCGCGGCGTACGAGGCGCTGGCCGTACGCCTCGCCGGCGCCAGCACGGGTGACGAGCTCCGCGCCTACATCGCGCCGCAGGCAGAGATCGCCGTTCGTGTAGGCGAGATCGCGGCCGAGATGATACGCACGCCGGAGCGCGCCTTGTCAGTACGACGGATCCGGCTGACATTTCAGAACCCGGGAGGCCCGCTCGACGCCGACGTTTGGGTCGACGACAAGCGGCGGCTCGCGCGCCTGGAGATCCCTTCCGTTTCGCTCCAGGTCGTCCGCGACGAGCTCGCCACCGTCAGCGCGCGGCGCGAGACGACCAGCCATCCGGGTGATGAACCGGTCGGCATCCCGGCCGCCGGGTTTACCCTTGCGACGACCGTTACGCAGCCTCCGGCGCCCGCGGCAGCCGAACGGCTGAAGCAACCCGCGATCGTGCTCATCGGCGGCGCCGGCGAGACGGATCGCGACGAAACGATTGCGGGTGTCCCCGTGCTGGCGGGGCTCGCTGGTTCGCTCGCCGACGCCGGCTTCGTCGTTGCGCGCTACGACAAGCGCGGCGTGGGACAAAGCGGCGGACGGCTCGAGTCGGCCACGCTATCCGACTTTGCGGAAGACGCGCGCGCCGTCATCAAGTACCTCGGCAAACGAAAGGACGTGGACTCGAAGCGCATCGCGGTCGCCGGGTACGGCGAAGGCGGCTCCGTCGCGCTCATCGCCGCGTCACGCGAGAAATCAATCGCCGCCGTGATTCTCATCGCCGCGATCGGGACGACAGGCGCCGAGCTCATCCTCGAGCAGCAACGCCACATGCTCGAGCGCTCCGACGCGCCGGAGGCGGAGAAGCAGCAGAAAATCGAGCTCCAGACGAAGATTCAGCAGGCCGTGATGACAGGCACGGGCTGGGCCGAGGTCGCGCCGGAGCTCAGGAGGCAGGCAGACACGACGCTCTTCAGGAGCCTGCTCCAGTTCAATCCGGCATCGATAGTGCCGAAAGTTCGTCAGCCGATCCTCGTCGTCCACGGCGGGTTGGACACTCACGTGCCCCCGCACCATGCAACGCGTCTCGGCGAGCTCGCCAATGCGAGGAAGAAGGCGGCGAAGACCGAGGTCGTCGTCGTCGACGGCGTGAATCATCTGCTCATTCCCGCGAAAACGGGCGAAGCGGATGAGTACGATCAACTCACCGACCGGAAGGTGAGCCCGAAGGTAGTGGAGCCGATCGTCGAGTGGCTGAAAGGCAGATAAGTTGATGCGCATCGGTGTTCCGAAAGAGACCTTCCCCGGAGAGACTCGCGTTGCCGTCGTTCCCGCTTCCCTTGGCTCACTGAAAAAGGCTGGTGCGACCGTCGCCATCGAGCGAGGCGCCGGCGAAGCGGCTGGTTTTCCGGACGAGGCGTTCTCGTCGCAGGGGGCCGAGATCGCGTCGCGCGACGACATCTTCCGCAGCGCGGACGTCATTCTTCAGGTACGCACGCCGCCAGCCAATCCGGATTTGGGGCATTCCGATATCGCGCGTCTTCGAGACGGGCAGGTTGTGATCGGCCTTGCCGAGCCGCTGTCGTCGCCGGACGCCACTCGCGCGGTCGCCGAACGGGGCGCAACGCTTTTCGCGATGGAGCTCATCCCACGCATCACGCGCGCGCAAAGCATGGACGTGCTGTCGTCGATGGCGACGATAGCCGGCTACAAGGCGGTGCTCATCGCGGCTTCGGCGCTGCCACGGATGTTTCCGATGCTGATGACCGCCGCGGGCACGATCGCGCCGGCGAAGGTCTTCATCGTCGGCGCCGGCGTGGCCGGGCTGCAGGCGATCTCGGCCGCGCGCCGTCTGGGCGCGAAAGTCGAAGCCTACGACGTGCGGCCGGCCGTCAAGGAGCAGGTGCAGAGCCTGGGCGCGAAGTTCGTGGAGCTCCCGCTCGAAGCGGGCGACGCGGAGGACAAGGGCGGCTACGCGAAGGCGCAGGACGAAACCTTCTACCGCCGGCAGCGCGAAATGATGATTCGCGTCGTCGCGGCGAACGATGTCGTGATCACGACCGCGCTGGTGCCGGGCCGGAAGGCGCCGGTGCTCGTGACCGAAGAGATGGTCAGGGGCATGCAGCCTGGATCGGTCGTGGTCGATCTCGCCGCAGAACGCGGCGGCAACTGCGAGCTCACGGAGCCCGATCGAACGGTCGTCAGGCATGGCGTGACGATTGTCGGCCCCACGAACCTGCCGGCGACGGTGCCGTACCATGCCAGCCAGATGTACTCGAAGAACATCACGACGTTTCTGCTGCACCTGTTGAAACCCGCGGGCAAGGAGCGACCGGCGGCGGCTATCGTGATCGACACCGCCGACGAGATTACACGGGAGACCCTGGTAACGCAGTCAGGAGACATCGTTCATCCACGAGTGCGGGATCTGGCGGGAGCGGCACGCTGATGTGGGTTTTACGCGCGGCGGGACCGGACGACTCGGTTGATCCATTGACGTTCCGCCTTACGGCCGGAAGCGTCAAAACAATCGGCAGGACGCCGCGGGCGGACTTTATCCTGAAAGCGCCGCTCGTCTCACGCGTCCATTGCCGGTTGACCGCGCACTCGCCTTCACGGCTCGAGGTCCAGGACCTCGACAGCACGAACGGGACGTACGTGAACGGTCACCGCGTTTCGCGCGCAGACCTCAAGCCGGGCGATCGGCTGAGGGTCGGCCGGGCAGAATTCGCGGTGGCCGCCGAGTCTTCTTCTAAAACGTAAGGCGCCGACATGCGGTGCGCGTGCAGCCGCTCGTAGAGCTCAAGGAATCGTCGGGCGACGAGCGGCCAGGTGAGGCTGGCGGCCGTGCCGATTGCCGTTCGCGCGCGTGCTCGCGCAAGTGGAGGGTTGGCCAGCAGTGCGGAGACGGCTGCGGCCAGCTCTTCGGATGACGGATCCGCAAGCCACGCGTTGCTGTCGGACGCGTAGCTCAACACGCCGCCGGCTCTAGCCAGTACCACGGGAACGCCAGCCGACATCGCCTCCAGCGGACCGATACCGAACGGCTCCCGCGGGTTGGGATGTACAAAAACGTCCGCGCTCGCGACATGGGCCGCCAGCTCATCGCGGTTCGTACAGTGATCCAGGAGAACGAAGCGTCCACGGGCGCGCTCGCGCAGCGACGCGAGAAGCTCGGACCGGCCGGGACCGCTGCCGATGATCGCGAGCCTGGCGTCATGGCCGCGGGCGACCAGCGCGGCAAGGATCTCCGGCAGCCAGTGCACCTGCTTTTCGGGCGAGAGCCGGCCCGCATAGATGAGCAGCGTTGCGTCAGGGTTGCCGCCCGCGCGAGCGAGCAGCGAGCGCCGCAAGTCGGCGGATCGACGGCCGGGTCGGAACCGTTCGGCATCTACGCCCATTGGCAGGACGTGAACGGCGGCGCGCAGGCGCCGGAGCCGCCAATCGGTGGCGCTATGCCTGTCGATGACGCACCGGAGCTCGTCCGCAACATAGTCTGAGACGGCGATGTGAAAGTCGAACTGCGGCAGGTAGACGCGTCGCAGGTACCAGCCGCTGAACCGCGCGCCCGCACGACCGCGCGCGATCCAGGCTGACACGTTGTCGTCCATGCGCTCCGTTCCGAGACCGACTAGCGTCGGCCGACGGCCGTTCCCGGCGCGCGCCTTTATCAGACCCGCCAGATGACAGAGCGAGTACTTGTCACAGATCTCTACGAGCGACGGCCGCTCGTCTTCGAGTATCCGCCAGAGCGGGCTGGCACGCGCAACGAGGTATCGATGCGGATAGAGCACGCGATAGCGGCGATCGAATGCCAGGCTGGCAGGCGCTTCGATCATGTAGACGCGCGTGTGCTGGCCGAGCCGCTCCACGCTGGTCTTCGGCCCTGGCGCAACGAGGGCAAGCCGGCGGCCGTCGCGTTCGGCGGCGTCGAGGAGGGCCAGGTAGAACGTTCGGATCCCGCCAGACGTCGAGTGCCAGGCGTTCACGAAGTGGACGGATGAAAGCATCTCAGGATCTGGCTCCCGGCTCGCACGACGCCGCGACCGACGATACGTGCGAGCTCGATGATCAGGGCCGGCAGGCGACGCATATCGGACGCGAGCGTGCCGCGGCCATCGCCGACGATGAACGCGCCGTGGCGCATCGCAAACAGATTGAAGGCCGTCGTAATGCAACTGAAGGCGACGGAACCGAGCATGCCCGCGCCGAGCTTCGGCGTTCCCGCAAGTGCGTGCACGACGTACTCCACCGTGTGCGCCAACCCGGGGATGAAGACGAGCGCGGCGAAGAGGCCGCTGCGGGCGGGCGTTATCTGTCCGCACCGCTCGGTCAGCGCACCGTAGACGCCCGCCGCGAGCACGCGGTATCCGAGCTCGACGCCAAGCGCCCCGAACGCCGCCGCAAGCCCGGCAGAAAGATTCGCCGCGAAGAAGACCGCCGCCCTGCACATCGAGCTCAGAATGGCCGACTTCCAGTTCCAGTGCCGGACGATCCAGACCGGCTCGCGCACGACGCCGAGTAGTGCCTCACGCGGCGTCATCGTGCTTCTCCGCCGGCGTCACGAGTTCCGGCCGCTCCGTGGCGTCATGGCCTCTCACCGCCTCGCGCCAGGCGCGGTAAAGCTCATCGAGCGCCCGCGGCCAGCCGCGCGTGAGCGCGTAACTCCGCGCCGCTGCACCCATGCGACGGCGGCGGTCCGGGTCGGTCAGAAGGTCTACGAGACCCGCCGCAAACCCATCCGCGTCGCCGGCGGGCAGGACATGACCCGACACGCCGCGAAGGAGGTTCTCCCGCGGGCCGCCCTTATCCGTCACCAGTACCGGCAAACCGGAAGCTTGCGCCTCCAGGACGACGTTGCCGAGAGAATCCGTTGCGCTCGGAAAGAAAAATAGGTCCGCGGAGGCCATCGCGACGGCCATGTCGTCGTGTGGCAGCGCTCCGGTGAAAACCGCGTCGCGAGAGATCTTCGACAGCTCCTCTCGCATCGGACCATCACCGGCGAACACGAATCGGTGCGGGAGTCCGCGCCACGCGAGCGCCTCGTGTACGCGCGGCACGACGTCGAGCCCTTTTTCCCGCGACAACCGACCCGCATAGAGAATGGCAGGACGGCCGTAGCTGACGTTCCAGGCCTCACGGAGCGCGCTCGATCGGAGTCCGGGTCGAAAGCGGCGCGTGTCAATCCCGCGCGACCAGATGCCGAGACTCGAAGCGCGATAGCCGCGTGCCACCAGCAGGGTGCGCGTCGCCTCCGACGGCACGAGCAGCCGTTCGCAGTCGGCATAGAGCCATCGCACGTAGGCCTCGAGCGCATCGCCGATCCGGCGCGAACCGCTCAGCGTCCGCGCGTAGTCGCCGAGGTGCGTGTGGTAGCTGCCGACGACGGGGATATTCAGGGCGGAGGCAAGATGACGGGCGGCGAGCCCCATCGGGCCCGGCGTCGTGATGTGGATAAGGTCGACGGCGTCACGCTCGAGCTCGCGCCTCAGCCTGCGCAGCGCGGGCAGATACACCTTCATCTCGCGATACCACGGGAGCCCTATGCCGCGGCTCGCAACCGCGAAGTACTCCGGGTAGGACTCGGCGCTATCTGATGCCGTGTAGATTCGCGGCCGAATGTCGTCGGGCGCGTACGCGAGAACCGCCCTGAGCGTCGTCGTTACACCTGTGACTTTGCCGAAGTCATTGTCCGTAAAGATGGCAACACGCATGGCGCACTCCCGTCTGACTGGGAATGCGAAAAAGCGGGCGGGAGCGGCTCACGAGGCCTTCAGGCCTGCCGAAGCAGCCCTAAAGGGCTGCGCTACATGACCGCGAGGAGGAATGGATTCGTGCGCTTCTCGTGGCCGATCGTCGTCATCGGCCCGTGGCCGGAATAGACCTCGCTTTCGTCCGGAAACTTGAAGAGCACTTCGCGGATGGACCTCATGAGCGTCAGCGTGTCGCCGCCAGGAAGGTCCGTGCGCCCAATCGAGCCTGAGAAGAGCGTGTCGCCGACGAACAGCTTGCTCGGCCTGGACGTGTTGCTGCGGGTGCCCGCGCGAACGACCTGCAGGCAGACGCCGCCGGGGCAATGCCCCGGAGTGTGATGGACGAATACCTCGTACCGTCCGAAGGCGATCGGCTTGCCTGGAGCGCTCTGCGTCGCGAACTCGTAGAAGAAGTCGGGCGGCGGCTGCGACTGCGCCTCGAGCCCGAACGCGCGCGCCTGATCGACGACGCCCTGGTACAGAAACAGATCCTCGCGGTGAAGTCCGACCGGCGCCCCGAGCGCGGCCTTCGCGCGGCCCACACCCGTGATGTGGTCCAGATGTGCATGCGTCAGCAGGATGTAACGGACCTGTAACTGATGCTCGCCGACAGCCGTCAGCAGCGCTTCGACCTCGTCGCCGGGATCGATCACGATACCTTCACGGGTCTCTTCACATCCGAGGACGAATCCATTCTTGAAGAAGGGCTCTACCGCACTGATCTCGAGAATCATAGAGTGAGAACTCGATGAGCCGGGGGGCGGCCATCTGCGCTTCAATTATAGTCCCCGAGTACAATCAGCGCATGATCCTTGCCGCGGTCGACGACCTGCTGTTTCGCTCGAAGATTCGGACGGTGGCGAAGCAGGTCGGCGCCGACGTTCAATTCGTGAAGACTGGCGCGGAAGTGCGCGAGGCCCTCGCTGCGGCGCCTTCGCTGGCCGTGCTCGACCTCCACGCCGCTGCGATCGATCCGGTTGGCAGCGTCGCCGCGCTGCGTGCGCATGGCGTTCCCGTCATCGGCTTCTACGCGCACGTCCACACGGACGTGGCACAGGCCGCGATCGCGGCGGGCGCCACGCAGGTCATGCCCCGATCGGCGTTCGTGACGCGGCTGCCGGAGATTCTGAGCGGCGAGCTCGTCCCGGGAAAGGACGGCACCGCCGGATGAACGTTTCGACATGGCCAGTGGCGGCTGCTGACGTCCTCGCGGCGCGCGCGCGGCTCCAGGGACGCGTCCTCCGCAGCCCGCTGCGGCGCTCCGACTGGCTGTCATCAATCGCCGGAACGGAGGTCTTTCTCAAGCTCGAATCGCTGCAGCCGACCGGATCCTTCAAGATCCGCGGTGCGTTCAACGCGGCCCTGCGGCACGTGGAACGCGAGGGCTCGCGTGGGATGGTGACGGCATCGGCCGGCAACCACGGCTCCGGGCTCGCATACGCGGCGCAGAAGCTGGGCCTCGCGTTGACCGTCTACGCGCCGCACGATGCGCCACAGGCGAAGCTGCAGGCGATCCTGCGCTACGGCGCGCAGTTGATTCAGACCGAGAGCTACGACGACGCCGAACGACAGGCAAGGGCGAGCGCCACGCCGGATGGCGGCAAGTACATCTCGCCGTATGCGGACGAAGACGTCATCGCCGGTGCCGGGACGGTCGGGCTCGAGATCTTCGAAGATGTACCCGACAGCGCAACGATCGTCGTGCCGATCGGCGGCGGCGGTCTCACCAGCGGAATCGGCATCGTCGCCCGTGCCGTCCGGCCCGCGGCGCGCATCATCGGTGTGGAGGCGGCGGCCTCGACGGCGTTCTCGAGCGCCCTGGCCGCCGGTCGAATCGTGCCGATCACACCGGGAAAAACGCTCGCGGATGGCCTTGCGGGCAACGTCGATCCCGACACACCGACCTTCGCCATCGTTCGCGACACGGTGGCGGGCGTCGTCACAGTCAGCGAGGCCGAACTGGCCGCCGCGATGCGCGGGCTCGCGTTGCACGAGCACCTGATTGCAGAAGGGGCGGGCGCGGCGGCCGTGGCGGCAATCGCGCACGGGAAGATCGCCCAGCCCGCGGGACCGGTCGTAGCGATCGTCTCTGGCGCCAACGTTGACGTGGATCGCCTGCTGCAGGTGCTGAGCGGCGGCGACACTTGACCGCTAGTCGGGCTTGAGACCGGGCAGCAGACCGGACAGCGCCTGACGCGCGACGTTCCGCATCTCTATGCGGGCCGCTTCCAGCGTTCGCTCCGCCTCGACCACCGACGGCTCTTTCGCGACCTTCACCCACGGATACCATCGACGGGTAAAGCAGAAATAGTCGCTCGCGCCGGCCGCCACCAGGGTCCACTCCCGTAGAGCCGCTTCATCCCTGGCCAGCGACATGAGCGAGGCAGCCGCCCGCTCCGCGTCGCCGCGCGCGGCGGCGAGGACCGCCGCGCACCAGGCCGGCTGATCTCCCCGTGACGTGAGGAGCGAAAGCGCCTCGGCGCGGCTGCCGTTGTCGGCGAGCAGGCCGCCAGCCGTGGCGCGGACGTCACAGTCCGGCTCGTTGCGAAGCTGCATCTTGTCGATTGCCGCGAGCGCGTCTTGATTCCGGCCGGCCCCGGCGAAAGTGCGAAGAACGAGCGCAGCCGCTCTGGGCGGCACGCCGGGCCGCAGCAGCGGATCCATCAGGGCTGCCGCTCGATCGAATTCGCCGCTGTGCATGAGGATCGCCGCCCCCGCCATGTCGGCGAGTGCGTCCGCCACGCCTGGTCCGGGCCCCGGAACCTCTCGCAGGCGGGTGACATGCCGGCGGGCTTCGTCGAACCGGTTCAGGGCGGCGTTCGCGATGGCGAGATCGAGGTACGTCGTGAAGATGTTCCGGTCGAGCGCCTGTGAATGATCGTAGAAATCGATGGCGAGCCGCGGATCGATGCCGGCAATCTGATCGCCGATCTGGTGGTAAGCCTCTGCGTACGACGCGTCGAGCGTCACCGCGCGGCGGAGTCGACGGAGGCTGTCGCGAAAGTCGGTTGCGACCAGCCCTGCGGCAAGCTCCCCGGCGGCGAGATCCGGATCGATCGCCATCGCGCGCTCGGCCTCGAGCCCGACGCGAGCGCGCAGCGTCGAATCCAGCCGCCGGCCCTCGAAGGAGTACTGCAGGTAGAGCGTTTCCGCCAGCCCGGCGTGCGCTTCTGCGAGCCCATCGTCTGTCTTGAGCGCCTGCTCGAACAGAGACACCGCCCGCGGAAGGTCGCGCCGGGCGGCAGCATCGCGCGCCTGGAGATACACGTCGTACGCGCGCGCATTCACCTGTCGTGCGCCGGCGCGCTCCCGGACGTCGCCAGCGAGCTTCAGGCGCAGGGCACGCGCGACGTCGCCGGCAATCTCTGCCTGCACGCCGAACACGCTGTCAATCGGCTTCGTGTACTGCTGCGACCAGACAATCACGCCGTCGTCCGCATCGACGAGCTCGAGCGAGACCTTCAGCTCGGAGCTCTCCCGCCGCACGCTCCCGGTCAGAACGGCTTCGGCATCGAGCCGCCTGGCGGCATCGGCCGGGCTGACGCCGCGCAGTTCTCGCGTAGCCGACCGTCCCAGAACCGAGAGTCCCTGAACCTGCCCGAGTCGGCTGATGAGATCTTCGGTGAGACCATCGGCGAAGTACGTGCGGTCTCCGGCCCCGCGATCCTCGAGCGGCAGGACGGCGATTCGCGGCGCAGGCGGCGCGGCGACGTACTGCCGCCAGACCCTTCGCGCCGCATCGCGGCCGAACCACCACGCCCCGGCAACAATCGCCACGAAGAGCGCAACGCCTGCGGCGAGCCGCCATCCTGAACGGCGCCGCCTCACGGGACCGTAGACGCGCGGCTCTGCTTCCCCGCTTCGGATCGCGAGCATGGTCGCGACGCTTCGCAGCTCCGCCGCCAAAGCGACCGCGGTCTCGTAGCGATCGAACGGGTTCTTCGCGAGCATCTTCGCGACAATCGGATCGAGCTCGCGCGGAACGTCCGGGTTGATGGTGCTCGGCGGCGGCGGCGTGCGCTGGGCGATGTTCAGGAGGACGGCCGTGGCCGCATCCGCCGCAAACGGATTCCGTCCTGTCAGCATCTCGTAGAACACGATCCCGAGCGAAAAGATGTCGGTTCTCGGATCGAGCGACTCGCCGAGCGCCTGCTCGGGTGACATGTAAGCCACCGTGCCGAGGAGGACGCCCGGCGCCGTCGCCGTCGTGGATATCGTCGCCGCCATCTCGCGCGCCGTGCCGCCCGCCGTCCAGCGCGCCAGGCCGAAGTCGAGAATCTTCGCTTTCTCCTTCGGCGTGACGACGATGTTGTCCGGCTTGATGTCGCGATGGATGAGACCGGCCGCATGTGCGTCGGCGAGGCCGTCGGCGATCTGAATCGCGAGATCGAGCGCGAGGCGCGGAGCAACCGGACGGCCCGAGATCGCCGCGCCGAGCGTGCGGCCGTTGATGTGCTCGAAGACGAGATACAGCCGCGAGGCATCTTCGCCCACCTCGAACAGCATCGCGATGTTCGGATGAGAGATCGCGGCGGCGGCGCGCGCCTCGCGGAGGAACCTGTCGCGCCGGTCTTGATCGCCTGCGATCGCCTCCGGGAGGACCTTGATGGCGACGGTGCGCCCGAGCTTCGTATCGCGCGCGCGGAACACTTCGCCCATCCCGCCCGCGCCTATCCGCTCCAGGACGTTGTAGTGGCCGAGCGTGAAGAGCATTACCTGCGCGGCCGCGAAGGCCGCAGCTCGACTCGGCTCGGAAGGCTTCGCGACGGGTGAGCGATCAGATCGACGACCACCTGAGCCACGTCCGCGGGAGCCAGCTTCCAGTCCGCGCCGTCTTCGCCGCGGCGCCCGGAGAAGCCGGTCGCGACGGAGCCCGGGGCAATCGCGGCGACGCGGATGCCGTCGTGGCGAACCTCCTGCATCAACGCCATCGTGAATGCGTCGAGCGCCGCCTTCGAGGCGCAGTACGCCGCGGCGCCTGGGAATGGATTTACACCTGCAAGGCTGCTGATGTTGATCACCCACCCGCCGCCGCGCCGCCGCAAGTGGGGGATCGCCGCACGCGTGCAGTAGAACACGCCCGACACGTTCGTCGCGACGAGCCGATCCCAATCCTCCACTGAGAAGTCGGAGACGTTCCCGAAGAGCCCGATGCCTGCGTTATTGACGAGAACGTCGAGACCGCCGAACGCCGCTGCTGCCTGATCCACGAGCGCCTGCGCAACCGTCGCATCGCCCACATCCCCGGCAAGGCGCAACACGCGGTCGCCGGCCCCCAGGCGCTGAGCGGCGGCGGCGAGGCGCCCCGCGTCGCGGCCAGTGATGGCCACTCTCATGCCTCGTTTCAGAAGCGCCTCGGCAATTGCGTAACCAATGCCCTGCGAACCGCCCGTCACGATCGCGCCTGCGGTCGTTTCCATGTCAAATAGAATAGCTTTCCTTCATGCCGTTCGCTGCCATTGTCGGCGCGGGCGAGCTTGGCGCGGCGATCGCGGCCAGGCTTGCGGCGCGGGACGTGATTCCCGAAGTCAGGCTGATCGACACGGCCTCGCAGGCCGCCGCCGGCAAGGCACTGGATATTCAGCAATCCGGAGCAATCGAGGGCTTCCGCACTCGAGTCGTTTCAGACGGCAGTGTTCATGCGGCGGCAGGCGCCCGCGTCGTGGTTCTTGCGGATTCTTCGACGGGTCAGAAGGAATGGCAGGGCGACGAAGGGTTAGGTCTGCTGCGTCAGATCTGGACGATCGTCGAGCGCGAAACGGCCACGATAGTCTGCGCCGGCGCGTTGCAACGACTCCTCATCGAACGTGCTGTGACTGAGCTTCGCGTCGAGCCCAGGCGCATCTGCGGCTCCGCGCCGGGGGCGCTCGAGTCCGCGGCGCGCGCGCTGACGGCCCTCGAAGTGGACGGCTCGCCGGACGACGTCCGGTTGAACGTCATCGGAATCCCGCCACGCGGGATCGTCATCCCATGGTCCGCGGCGACCGTGAGAGGGGTCAGCGCTGTTCAGGCAATCGCGCCTCATCGACTGACGGCAATCACCTCGCACCTCGCCGCGCTCTGGCCGCCCGGGCCTTACGCGCTCGCCTCCTCGGCCACGCGCGTCGTCGAAGCGCTGTTCCACGGATCGCGCCGCAGCCACGGCTGCTTCGTCGTGCTCGACGGCCCGCTCGGCTCGCGCGGCCGGGTGGCCGCGCTGCCGGTGACGTTGACGGACCTGGGTGTCGGGGAGATCGTCAGCCCGTCGCTGACGACGCACGAGAGAGTGGCTTTGGAGACCGCGGTGGAGAAGCAGCCCTTGTAGCGCAGGCCTTCAGGCCTGCTGCGCGAATCACTGACGATGCAGCGACAGCCCTGAAGCAAAGTCGTCGAGGCGTTCCCTGAGCAGCAGACGACCGCGATGCAGGCGCGACTTGAGCGTCTGCGGCTTGACGCGCAGCACCGCGCTCGCCTCTTCAGTGGAGAGACCGTTGATGTCGCGCAGCAGCACCGGGATGCGGTAGACCGCCGGCAGCGTGCGTAGCGCCTCGATCAGGCGCGATCGCATCTCCGCCCGCATGACCGCATCATCGGCCAGCGACGACCAGTCGGCCGGCTCGAGCGTGATCGGCCGGGACGCGGCATCGTCGCCGACGAAGCTCTCGGCCGAGCCAACCGGTGCGTCCGCCGTGCGGACGCGGCGCAGCCGGCGCAGACGCGACATCGCCGTGTTGAACGTGATCCGATAAATCCAGGACGACAACGCAGAGTCGCCCCGGAACGCGTCGATCTTACGGCTCACCTTGAGCAGCACGTCCTGGGCGACCTCTTCAGCATCTTCCCAGTTCTTGACGTAGCGCATCGCGAGCTGGTGAATTCGCGGTCCGTAACGCTCCGACAGCTCTGCAACAGCGGCGCCTTCGCCGTTGCGCATCCGTGTCACGAGTGATTGTTCGGTGGTTTCTTCCGGCATGGCTCGCCTTGTCGACCCTCATAACACCAAAAGGGGTCACCTTATTCCGGCAGAATGTCGAGCGCTGCAAATACGGTGTAAATAAGGAGTTACTGCCGAGGTGTGGGGCCGAAAACGGCGGCGAAGGCCGAGGCTACCTCATCCTCGAGACGGCTCATGGCAACCGCCCGTCCCGTCTCTGCCGACAGCGACGTGACGCCTCGATCGGCGATGCCGCACGGAACGATCAGCTTGAACTTGTCGAGATCGGTCGTGACGTTGTACGCGAACCCGTGACTGGTGATCCAGCGCGATATGCGCACGCCAATCGCGGCAAGCTTCCGGGCGCGGGATCCGTGGTCGGCGTCGACCCAGATGCCGGTCAGGCCGGGCACGCGGCCGGCCGCCACGCCAAACCCGCGCGTTGCCCGGATCAGGACTTCCTCGAGATCACGCACGTAGCGATGAACGTCGCAGCGATCGGGCCGCAGATCCAGGATCGGATAGCCGACCAGCTGCCCGGGGCCGTGGAACGTGACGTCGCCGCCGCGGCCCGTCTCGTACACGTCGATGCCCGCCCGCGCGAGCGCCTCGGGCGTCGCGAGAAGGTTCTGACGATCGCGGCGCGCCTTGACGCCGAGCGTAATGACCGGCGGATGCTGCAGGAGGAGAAGCGTATCGGGAATGGTCCCCGCGCGGCGCTCCTCGACGAGCCGGGCCTGCAGATCGAGCGCGTCGCCGTAGGCGACGAGTCCAATCCGCCGGACGTCGAGCGGCCTGGAATCCACCTCAGCGCCGTGCTGTGCGGCGTGCGTCCGTGCCACCTAGCACCAGGATTCGTCGAAGTTCTCGAGCCGATCTTTCAGCGCCTGAAGGAAGCGGCCGGCATCCGCGCCGTCCACGAGGCGGTGGTCGTAGCCCAGTGACAGATACGCCACCGGACGAATCCCGATGGCGTCGTCGATCACGACGGCGCGCTTCTCGACCGCGCCCACGCCGAGGATCGCGACCTGCGGCTGGTTGATGAGCGGAAGGCCATACGCCGCACCGAAGATGCCGGGGTTCGTGATCGTGAACGTGCCGTTCTGCACTTCTTCCGGCTGGAGCTTCTTCGCGCGCGCGCGGGCGGAGAGATCCTGGATTGTGCGGCTCAGGCCAAGCAGGTTCTTCTCGTCCGCGTTTCGAATGACCGGCACGATGAGGCCCCAGTCGAGCGCGACCGCGATGCCGAGGTTGATGTCCGCCTTGTAGATGATCTTGTCGCCATCGATCGAGGCGTTGACGACCGGGAACCCGCGGATGATGTCAACCGTCGCTTTCGCGATGAACGCCGTGTAGGTCAGCTTCGCACCCTGCGCCTCGTAGTCAGCCTTTCTCGCGTCGCGCAGCTTCGCGACGCGACCGAAGTTGACCTCGTAGACCGAGTACACGTGCGGCGATGTCCGAGCGCTCAGCACCATATGCTCGGCGATCTTCTTCCGCATGACGCTCATCGGCTCGACGCGCATCCGCTCGCCCGGCTTGAACGTGATGACCGGCGCCGGCGCGGCGCCCGGACTGGCGGCGGCTGCCTGGGCTGCCTCCGGTCCAGCCGGCGTGCTCTTTAACCCGATGCGCGACTGCACGTACGCGAGGATGTCGTTCTTCGTCACTCGGCCGTTGATGCCGGTGCCGGACAACGTCGTGATGTCGATGTTGTGTTCGCGCGCAATCTTGCGAACGAGCGGCGACGACTTGCGTCGTCTGGGATCCTCGGTCGACACGTCGTCTGAGGCCGAATCCTCTTCGTCTTCCCACTCGTCCCGTTCGGTCAGCCCCGCCAGGGCCTGCGCGGCCACAGGCTGCGCGGCCGCCGGGGCTGGCTGCGCGGCAGGCGCAGGCTGGCTCTTCGTCTGCGCGGCAGCGGGCGCCGCGGCGACCGCTTCACCGGCCGACGCGATGACGGCGACGATGCTGTTGACCGGAACGGTTTCGCCTTCCTTGACCTTGATGTCGGCGAGTGTGCCCGCCGCCGGCGAAGGTATTTCGGCGTCGACTTTGTCGGTGGAAATCTCGAATAACGGCTCGTCGCGATCGACCTTCTCGCCGACCTTCTTGATCCACCGGACGATCGTGCCTTCCGCGATGGACTCGCCCATCTGGGGCATCAGGACGTCTGTCATGGAGATCCCCTAAGGGGTCAGACCCCATTTTTTCGAAAATCGTAAGAGTTGAGACCCAGCGCGAGCTCTTACGATTTTCAAAAAAATGGGGTCTGACCCCTTCACCAGTGGATTGGAGCCCCGGGCGTCGCGTGCGCGGCCTCCCCGATCGCCTCCGACATGGTCGGATGCGCGTGGATCGTGCGAACAAGCTCTTCGACCGTGCACTCGAGCCGGAGCATGAGCGTCGCTTCGGCCACGAGCTCGGTGGTGCGCGGGCCGATCATGTGGACGCCGAGGATCTCGTCGTACTTCTTGTCGGCAACGATCTTGACGAACCCTTCGCGCTCGTTCGCGATACGCGCGCGCGCAAGCACGCCGAACGGAAACGTGCCGATCTGGACCTCGTACCCGCGCTCCCTGGCCTCGGCCTCAGTCAACCCGACGCTGCCGATCTCCGGATCGCAGTAAGTGCACGACGGCACCTGATCGTAGTTGATCGGTCTCGTCTCGCGGCCGGCGAGGCGCTCCGCCGTGACGATGCCTTCGGCAGACGACACGTGCGCGAGCTGAGGGTGGCCGGGCCGCCCGAAGGTAATCACGTCGCCGATCGCCGACATGCCGGGCAGCGACGTCCGGAACAGCTCGTCCACTCGGACGTAGCCCTTTTCGAGCGGCAGCTTGATCTCCTCGGCGCCGAGGCCGTCCGTGACCGGACCGCGGCCGGTCGCGACCAGCAGGTAGTTGGTCTTGATCGTCTCCGTCTTGCCATCGAGCGTCGCGTCGATCTGAACGCTGTCGCCGGAGGCCTGCGCTTTCGTGACCTTCGTTCCGGTCAAGACCTTGATGCCTTGTTTCCGAAAGCTCTTCTCAAGCTCCGCCGAGATGCTTTCATCCTCAAGCGGCACGAGACGTGGCAGGAGCTCGATGATGGTCACGTCGCTGCCGAAGCGGCGGAAGATCGACGCGAACTCGACACCGACAGCGCCGCTGCCGAGGACAACGATCGACTTGGGAATTTCCTTCAGGCCGATCGCTTCGTCGCTCGTGATGATGCGCTTGCGATCGATCTCGACGCCCGGCACGCTGCGCGGAGCCGATCCGGTGGCGACGATGATCTCTTTCGCGACGAGTCCATTCGCAGCGTCGGGTTTCTGTCCGACCTGACTGACCTCGACGCCGCCCTTGCCCGTCAGTCGGCCGCTGCCGCGAACCCATTCGATTTTGTTCTTCTTGAACAGAAGCTCGATCCCGCCCGTGAGGCCCTTGACGATGCGATCCTTACGCGCCTGCACCTGCGTCATGTCGATCTGCACCGCCGCCTGGCCGATCGTCAGCCCCCAGTCCTTCCAGTCCTGCGCGATCTTCAGCGCGTGCGCGTGCTCGAGCAGCGCCTTCGTGGGAATGCAGCCCCAGTTCAGACACGTTCCGCCAAGCGCCGGCTGACGTTCGACGACGGCGGTCTTGAGTCCGAGTTGCGCGGCGCGGATGGCGGCGACGTAACCGCCGGTGCCGGAACCAATCACGATGAGGTCGTACTGCTGCGGCATGATTTATTTGCGGAGAGATGACAACGGGACGAAAGCGGCGCCAGGTTCTGGCTGCGACGCCGGCGGCGGCGCCGGCGCGCGTTTGGAGTCGAGGCGATCGACGGCCGATCTTAGCTGCGTGTACTCGTAGCGCAGCTCCCAGTACCAGTGGCTCAGGGTATCGATGCGGCGCTTGAGACGCCGCATCTGAATCCAGACCGCGAGCGCGGCCACGAGCGCGATCGCCGACAGGAGCATGAAAACCCTACCTTAATGTAGAATGGCACTCGCCGCAACCCGATGAGTCCGAAGCAGAAAACAGTTCTGATCGTCGACGACGATCAGGGGATGCGCGACACGATCAGCGCGATCCTGAAGCGCGATTACCGCGTCCTCACCGTGCCGAGCGGCGAGGCGGCGCTCGCGCTCCTCAAACGCGAGGACCCCGATCTGATGCTCCTCGACGTCCGCCTGCCCGGGATCAACGGCCTCGACGTGCTCCGGATCGTCAAGGAGAACTACAGCCTCATCGAATTGATCATGATCTCGGCCGTCACCGAGATCGAGGTCGCCGTGCAGGCGATGAAGCACGGGGCGTATCACTACATCACCAAGGACTTCGACTACGACGCGCTGCGGTCGCTCGTCCGCAACGCGAGCGAGCGCCAGGATCTCAACCGGCAGGTCATGACGCTCAGCGCGCAGGTCGCCGAGCAGTCGGACCGGGAGTTCCTGATCGGCCCGAGCCGTGTGATGCGCGACATCGTGGACCTGGTCCACAAGGTAGCCAAGCTTTCGGCGACGGTCCTGATCCTGGGCGAAAGCGGCACCGGGAAGGAGCTCCTCGCCCGCCTGCTCCACCGCGAATCGGGACGCGGCGAGGCACCGTTTATCACCGTCAACCTGGCCGCGATCCCGCACGAGCTGGTCGAAAGCACGCTCTTCGGACACGAGAAAGGGGCGTTCACCGGCGCCCATCGCCAGCAGCTTGGTAAATTCGAGCTGGCAGCGGGCGGCACGCTCTTCCTGGATGAGATCGGTGACCTCCGCCTCGACCTCCAGGCCAAGCTGCTGCGCGCGATCCAGGAAGGCGAAATCGAACGGGTCGGCGGATCGAAGCCGATCAAGACGGACTTCCGGCTGGTGGTCGCGACCAACGTCGACCTCGAGAAGGCCGTCAAGGACGGCCGCTTCAGGGACGACCTGTTCTACAGGATCAACGTCATCCCGATCCGAATGCCGCCGCTCCGCGAGCGGATCGAGGATCTGCCCTCGCTCGCGAAGTTCTTCTTCGAGCGCTACAAGACGAAGTTCCGCAAGCAGACGCGCGGCATCTCGGAATCGACGATGAAGATCCTGTCGTCGTACTGGTGGCCGGGCAACATCCGCGAGCTCGAGAACCTGATCGAGCGGCTGGTCGCCGTGAGCGACAAGGAATGGATCACTGACGAGGATCTCCCGCTCGACTACCACTTTGCCAAGTTCGACGCCACGCCGTCGCCGGGCAACGAGAGCGTGAGCCTCTACCAGGAGGCGCTCGACACCTTCTCGCGCAACTTCATCATCCGGGCGCTCGAACGCAGCGACTGGAACGTTTCCGCGACCGCGCGGTTCCTCGGGATCCCCCTGAGCACGCTGAAACACAAGATGGGTCAGCTCGACATCCGCGAACTGGCGCGCAAGCTCCGGGGCGCGTGATCCGGATCAGCCAGCCAACCAGTTAGCCGACGCAGCCAATAGATTGGCCGATTCGACCGGCCGGACGAGGGCCGGACCCTGCCGTCGCCCGCGCAGTACGGCTCGCCCGTAATTCACAGTTTTGCAAGGTTTTGTTCCGCTCCAGGACGCCGAAAACGGCCGCCAAATCGCAGGGCGTGCTAGGGTGGAACAGCCGTTGCACAACCGGGTGCGCTCCCCCGTTGTCTTTGTGTGGCCGATATACGGCTGGGCCCGGAGTAGAAATGCAGCCATCGATTTTCAACGTTTCCGTTCCACTGCCCGATCGCCGCGAGGTGTTCCTGATGAACACTTTCAGCGACGCGCAGATCGTCGTGACCGAGGACGTCGCGGCGCTGCTCGAGCGCACGCGAACGGCAGAAGACACCGAGTGGACGGCGCCGGAGCGCGAGGCGCTCGCGACGCTGGCCGAACACGGCTTTCTCGCTACCGGGCGTGACGAGGAGCGCGAACGGCTCGCCGGATATTTCCACGATGTCCGCGAGAGTACCGATCAGCTTCGCATCACCGTTCTCACGACCCTGCAGTGCAACTTCGCGTGCGACTACTGCTTCCAGGGCGATCACGGCGATTACAACAAGTTCGCGCAGAAAATGTCGCTCGACACGGCCGCCGGCGTCGTCCGCTGGGCCGAGTCAAAGCTCGACGAGCTGCATCCCGGGACCTTCGTCCTGACGCTCTTCGGCGGAGAGCCGCTGCTGAACCTTCCGGTCTGCTACTTCCTGACTGAGCGGCTCTGGGAGGCCTGCCAGGCACGCGGCGTGCGACTGCTTGTCAACGTCATCACCAACGGGCTGCTGCTCACGCGTGAAGTCGTGGATCGCCTCGCGCCGTTCGGGTTGAACGGCGTCAAGATCACGCTCGACGGCGATCGCGATACGCACAACCGCATGCGTCCGCTCCGCGGCGGCCAGGGCACCTTCGACAAGATCATCGAAAACGTGCGGAAGGTCGCCGATCGCTG
>DATAFJ010000078.1:0-9889 GCA_036257535.1 Vicinamibacterales bacterium
CCTTCGTAAACGGCGTCGGCGGTCAAAACGGGTTCGCGGGCAGGATTCACATCGGTCCGGGGATCGACTATCTCGAGAGAGCCTTCGACGCGGCGAAGTACGGCACCTTCGCCGACGATCTGTACCTGGACTTGACGATTCCGTCCGCCGCCGATCCGACGCTGGCGCCGCCGGGCCACCACGTCATGTCGGTGCACGTGCAGTTTGCGCCGTACAAGCTGCGTGGCGCCGACTGGGATGGCCGGCGCGACGCGCTGGGCGACGCGGTGCTGAAGACGCTCGCGCATTACGCGCCGGACATCGAGCGGCGCGCGGTGCACCGCCAGATACTCACGCCGCTCGACCTCGAGCGCGACCTCGGGCTGAGCGGCGGCCACATCCATCACGGCGAGCTCGCGCTCGATCAGCTGTTCACCATGCGCCCGATGCTCGGCTGGGCGCGATACGCCACGCCCATTCGCAGCCTCTTTCTTTGCGGCGCCGGCACGCACCCGGGTGGAGGGATTCACGGCGGGTGCGGGCGCAATGCCGCGGCCGAGATCCTGGCGAGACGCTGAAGACTCATGCGCCTGCTCTCTGCCCTGCTCTGCGCCCTCTGCCTCACGGCCGCCGCCCTCGCGGGCGGTGACGATCCACAGGCCGTCATCTACGGCTTCACGTCATCATCGTCGCGTGAGCAGCGGGCGCTCGAAACGCGTTTTCAGTCTTTTGTGGAAGCGGATCGCATCGGTGCTTATCACAGGGAGTACACCGCGAAGCCGCACGTTGCCGGATCGCCGCGGGACCGCGAGCTCGCGGAATGGACGCGCGATCGCTGGCGAGAGTTCGGCCTCGAGGACGTGGAGATCACGGAGCACGAAGTTCTCCTTCCGTGGCCGGAAGAAGTCACCGTCGAGATGACCGTGCCGCGCACATGGCGCGCATCGATGCGCGAGGATCCGATCCCGGGCAACGAGGCAACGCAGGCCGACGTCGGCCTTCCGTACCATGCGTACAGCGCCTCCGGCGAAGTCGTCGCTCCCGTCGTTTATGCCGGAAGCGGTAATCCGGCCGATTACGACTGGCTGCGATCGCGCAACATCGACATCACGGGAAAGATCGCGCTGGTCCGTTATTCGGTGCCCTACAGCTACCGCGGCTTCAAGGCGCTTACCGCACAGCAGCGCGGCGCGGCCGGCATCCTCATTTATTCCGATCCCGCAGACGACGGCTTCAAGAAAGGGAAGGTGTATCCGGAGGGTCCGTGGGGTCCGGAGAGCCACATCCAGCGGGGCGGGATCGTGTTCGATTTCATGGTGCCCGGCGATCCGCTGACGCCAGGTTGGGCGTCAGTGCCGGGCGCGCGCCGAATCCAGGCCAGCGAGTCGGTGGCGCTGCCTCGCATCATGAGCGCGCCGCTGTCGTGGAAGGACGCCAGGGTCATCCTGAGCGAGCTCGACGGACCTGAAGCGCCCAAGGCCTGGCAGGGCGCCGGACTCCCCGGCCAGGGAAACGGCGCGTACCGCGTCGGCGACGGTATATCGCCCGTAGTGCGGATGCGCCTCAGGATGGACGATCGCATCCGGCCGATCTGGACCGTCACGGGGAAAATCCGCGGCGCCTCCGATCCCGACTCGCTGGTGATCGTCGGCAACCATCGCGATGCGTGGATTTATGGAGGCGTCGATCCGTCCAGCGGTTCGGCGGCGATGATGGAGCTCGCCCGCACGCTCGGCGCGCTCGCGAAGAGTGGCGCGCGCCCCGACCGGACGATCCTGTTTGCGAGCTGGGATGCCGAGGAGTTCACGCTGACCTCGTCGACGGAGTGGGGCGAGCAGCACGAGAAACAGCTCGCCGCGAACGCCGTCGCGTATCTTAACGTCGACAGCGCCGCGTCCGGGCCGAACTTCGGTGCGGCGGCGGTGCCGGCGCTCAATCGGCTGATCGGCGAAGTCTGCGACGTGGTCCGGGATCCCGTGGCGCGGATTCCGGTGACGGCTGCCTGGCGCGCCAGGACACAGAAAGAACGCGGCACGCTGCCGACCGGCGGCGGCGGCGAGCTGGTGAACAACAAGCTCGGCAGCGGGTCCGACTACACGGTCTTCCTCAACTTTCTCGGCATTCCGATCGCCGACCTGTCCTTCGATGGCCCGTACGGCGTTTATCACTCTATGTACGACAACCATCATTGGGTTTCACGGATCGGCGATCCCGGCTTCCGCTACCACGCGGCGATGGTGCAGATCTGGGGACTTCTTGCTCTTCGCCTCGCGAACGCGGACGTGCTGCCGCTCGACTACGTCGCGTACACGCAGCGGATCCAGAGGTTCATCAAGGAGATCGACGGCCGTTACGCAAAAGAGCTCGCGGGCGCCCTCGCTGCCGCGGGCCGGCTCGAGTCTTCTGCCTCAGCGATCGCGAAGGAAATGGACGCGGCTCTCAGGAGCGGATCGGACAGGGAATGGGCCAGTCTCAATCGCCGGCTGATGACGGCCGAGCGCGCGCTGCTCGATCCCGACGGCATACCCGGCCGGCCCTGGTATCGCCATCAGATTTACGCGCCGAAGTACACGTACGCGCCCGAGATGCTGCCGGGAGTCGCCGAGGCCGTCACCCGTGGCAACGGTGTCGAGATCACTGCGCAGGCCGCCAGGCTGGCGGCGGCGTTGAATCGCGCTGCCGAATCGCTCGAAAGAGCTCGATAGCCATCCCGTTCCATCGCCGTCACACGCCGGAAAAAAGGGGACAGTCACCTTTGTCGGTCGAGTTTCGGCTTGCCGAAAAAGGTCACTGTCCCCCTTTTTTCCGCCATAAAATAGGCCGCTCAACAAGCTCAGTCCGGGGGACCCCTGTCCCCCGGTTGCCGGAGGATCCTGGATGGAAGCCGCAGCGACCCCGAAAAAACCGATGAAGATCACCTACGCGACGATGAGCGCGGATCAGATGGAGGATCTGCACCGCGCCATCGACGAGGCGATTCCCCAAGCGAAGGCGACGTTCGGCCGCAGCTACCCTCTCATCATTGGCGGCGCCGAAGTGAAGGCCGGCGCCGAGTTCGACGACACGAGCCCGATCGACACGCGCATCCTCCTCGGCCGCTTTCAAAAGGGCACGCGCGACCATGTGAAGGACGCGATCGCCGCCGCGCGCGCCGCGTCTCCAGCCTGGATGGCGACGCCGTGGCAGGAGCGCGTCGCCGCGCTTCGACGCGTCGCCGAATCGATTCGCGATAACCGCTGGATCCTCTCGGTGCTCATGGGGTTCGAAGCGGGCAAGAACCGCCTGGAGTGCGTCGGCGACGTCGAAGAGTCCGCCGATCTGATCGCGTACTACTGCGACCAGATGGAACAGAACAACGGTTTCACCAAGCCGATGGGCAAACTGAGCCCGTCGGAAGAAAACGTCAGCGTGCTCCGGCCGTACGGCGTGTGGGCCGTGATCTCGCCGTTCAACTTCCCGCTGGCGCTTGCCGCCGGGCCTTCAGGCGGCGCCCTCGTCGCCGGAAACACCGTCGTCTTCAAGCCGGCGTCGGACACGCCGCTCCTCGGTTATCAGCTCGCCGAGATCGTGCGCAAGGCCGGAATTCCACCGGGTGTGTTCAACTTCGTCACCGGCGGCGGAAGCACCGTCGGCCAGGAGCTCATCGACAACCCCGGCATCGACGGCATCGTCTTCACCGGCTCGAAAGAGATCGGGATGAAGCTGATTCGCGACAACGGATCCCGCGCGATGCCGCGCCCCCTGATCATCGAGATGGGCGGCAAGAATCCCGCGCTCGTCATGCGTTCCGCCGATCTCGAAAAGGCGACCGACGGCGTCTGGCGATCGGCGTTCGGCGCGCAGGGCCAGAAGTGCTCCGCCTGCTCTCGCGTGTACGTGTCGAAAGAGTTGCGGCAGCAGTTCGTCGACCTGCTCGTCGAGAAGACCCGGCGGATCAAGGTCGGCAACCCGCTCGAGCGCGACGTCTGGCTTGGCCCCGTCATCAACGAAGCCTCGGTGAAGACGTACGAGCGTGCCATCGAGCAGGCGAAGCGTGACGGAGGCAAAATCCTGATCGGCGGACGCCGGATCACGCAGGAGCCGTTCACCCACGGCTGGTTCGTCGAACCGACGATCATCGATGGGCTGCCGACGAGCCACCCGCTCTTCGCCGAGGAGCTGTTCGTTCCGATCACGATCATCGGGGACGTCGCCACGCTCGATGAAGCGATCGAGCTCGCCAACGCAACCGAGTACGGGCTGACGGCGGGAATCTTCTCCGAGGACGACCGCGACATCGAGCAGTTCTTCAACCGCGTCCACGCCGGCGTGCTTTACGCGAACCGCCGCGCGGGCGCAACGACCGGCGCATGGCCCGGCATCAACTCGTTCGGCGGCTGGAAGGCGAGCGGCTCGACAGGACGCGGCACGGGCGGTCCCTGGTACGTGCAGCAGTTCATGCGCGAGCAGAGCCGCGTTCGCATCAGGTGAGCCGGACCGGGCTCGGCCCGCTGGCCTAACGCGCCACCGGCCAACCCAATCGCGATGTGTCCATCCTGCCGGTTCATCTGCGGCGTGGTGCTGCTCAAGCTAGTCATGGCGGCCGCATCTCCGGCGGCCGCGGCGGAGCGCTCCACTATCCCGCTTCCGGGCGGCGCGGCGGCGCTGGCCGAAGCGGCTGGGCTGCGGCGCGCCTCCGGCCTCCGCGTGCTGCTCGACGTCACGCGGGTGACGCACGACGCGCCTCCGGGCGACGCGCCGGTTGGCGACGCCCGCCGCGCGCACGTTCTCGCGTACCTCGCCGCGATTCCGCCGGGCTCACCCACAGACGACGTCCTCCTGCCGCTCACGCCGGATCTTTGGCGTGAAATTCTCGGCCGTCCTGTTCCCGACGACCAGCTCGCGCTCGAGATCCTTCGAGACCGCGCGGCGGCGCTCCTCTACACCGGCCTCTTCAGCCTCGACGACGACACGCTGGCATGGCTCGCGCAAAACCGCGGCACGCTCGCGGACATCTATCAGAACCACTCGGCGATCTTCGGCGCGTTCGGCCGATCCATCAAGGTCCGCGGCGGCCGGATAGACGCGCCGGGAGGCGGGCAGTACGACGCGGTGTGGGAACGGCTCGTCGATCGGCCGGTGTCGCGGCCGGATGCCTTCGTGATCCGCCTGCTCAGCCGAGGCAACGGACGGCTCGCGTTCTTCTACGACGCGATGGCGCACACGGACCCGGCGCGGCTTCGTTTTGCGATGTCGAGCCGCGTCGACGACCTGTACGACGTATTCGCACGCCCGGAAGAGGAATGGCGGCCGGCGCGGCGGCCGTTCAACCGCACTGCGGTCGATGGCGCACTGCTCTTCGCGGCGATCCTCGTCGACGACAACGGCCGGCTGGTCGGACCCTCATGGACGAAGCTGTGGGACGACGTCTTCTCGAACACGTGCGCGGCCTCGCAGCTCGACACATCGCAGGCAGCGGATGCCGCCTGGCTCGCGTCACGCATCGTGGCGCCCGGCGTGGGTCGCGCGCGTGAACGGCTGCGCCTGCTGCTCTTCGCGCAGCGGGTGTTCCCGTCGCCATCTCCGCAAACCGCCATCCAGATCCGTGACGCGCTGTGCGGCCTGGCGCGCGCCCCGGCGCTCATGCTCACCCTCGAGCGTCTGGGCGCCCGCGATCCTGCGCTGTATGCACGCGCTGGCGCGCTGGCGCGGAACCTGCCCGGTTCGGCGCAGGACGGCGACCGTCGTGCGCGCCTCGCGATCATCCAGTCGGCGCTGGAGTTCGTCGCGCTCGCGCGGCAGGGGCGCACGATTTCCGCCGATGCCGCGACCGCCCTGGTAACCGGCCTCGTCGACGCCGCCGAGGCGTCGCTCAAGGAAGGCGCTTCGACCGTCGTCGACTGGGTTGACGCAACCCTCGTGCCCGCGTTCGCGAAAGCGTCCGGGCTCGCCGTCGAACGCACGCCGGTCGAACGCATTCTCCTGGCGGCCGCGGCCGGCGTGCGCGCCGACGTGACGCCTCCCGTCGTCGAATGGGAAGGCATGAAGTACAACGTCGATCCCGCCGGCGCGAGGCTGGCCAACGCGCTGCGCATCCGTTCCCGTCAGGCATCGCTCGATCTGGACGCGTCGATGGCCGCGCACCGGATCGCCCGCGGACGTCCGGCGCCGGCCGACGAAGCGCAATTCGCGGACGCGCTCGAGAGATGGCGCGCGGCTGAACGCGAGAATCCCGCAGACGACGAGGACGGCAACGGCGGTCACGTGAGCCCGGAATCGATCGCCGCCAAACCGACCGAGGAGCAGGCGGACACCCTGGTCGCCGACGCGTTCGTCTCCATGATGTACGCGCTTACGCTCGGACCTGCGTCGAGCGCCGCCGCGCGTGCATCGAATGTCGCGCGCCGCCACGCGCTCCGCGGCATCACGGCGGGCGGCGGGCCAACGTCGGCCGACGTCGCGTGGGACATTCCGTTCGAAGAGTTCGGACCGCGTGGATGGATGGTTCGCGGTTCTTTGCTTGGCCTCGACGTCGGATTGTCCCGCCTCTGCCTCAGACGACAGCTGGACACCGGCCTGCCGGCCGCGCCGAATCTCAACGACAACGACCGCCGCACCCTCACCGACACCGTCCGGCTGATGGCCTGGAGCGACATGGCGGACGCCGACCGCGACGCCCTCGTGGCGGCAATCTCGCGCGGTACGGAACGCGCGCGCGCGCTCCTGGCGGAGCCGTCGAAGTTTGCGATCCTAGCGGCCGAGGCCGGAATGGACGAGACGCGCCGGACCGTGATGACGGCAATCGCGGCGCGCGATGCCGCCGCAGCATTCGACGACCTCTGGTTGTCGGAGCTCGTCCGGATCGGAAAGCCCGAAATCCCGGCCGACCGCCTGAACGCGTGGGGAACGGCCACGCTCCCACTCGAGGGCGGTCTCGCTGTACGCTATCCGGCGGTAGGTGACGGCTGCCTGCTTGCCGGACGCCCCGCCATCGGCATGACGGCCATGACGATGCCCGATCCTACTCTCCGTGTCGCGATCGCGCTCGCCGACCTGCGCCTGCCGGCGGCGCTCGCTCCCGACATGCTCGCGTTCGTGACACAGTTCGTGATCGACGAAGCGCTGACGGTGAATTCGGACGACCGTGACGCCATCGCAAAGGCGGCGCGCGCGGTGACCGCCGAACACATTGTCGACATCGTCGCCGCGCTGACTGCGGAGGGTCCGCTGGTTCCCCGGAGGCTGCCATGAGGGCGCTGTCTCTCGTCACGCTCGTGACCGCGATGGCCCTCGCGCCGCAGACGGCGCCGTCGCTACGGATCCTCTCGCCCGAAAACGACACGTACGTGGGCGGGCCGGTGCTGCTGCGCGCGATCATCGAGCCCGCATCGGCCGCCATCCGCGTGAAGCGGCTCCGCTTCTTCGCCGACGGCGCGATGGTGTGCGAACTGCAGCGCTCGCCGTTCGAGTGCGAGTGGGACGCCGGGCCCTCGATCGAAGAGCACGTCTTTCGCGTGACCGCGAACCTCGACGATGGGACGCAGATTGCGCAGTCGTCGCGGACGCGGAAGCTCGACTTCGCGGAGCGCGTGGACGTCGACATGGTCCAGGTGCCCGTCGTCGTCACCGACGGCGAGGGCCGGTTCGTGAGCGGCCTCACGCAGAACGATTTTCGCGTCTTCGAGGACAACCGGCAGCAGCCGCTGACGCACTTCGCGAACGAGAACATCCCGCTCGAGCTCGTGGCGGCGCTCGACGTCAGCGGCAGCATGACGGACTTCATCCCGTCGCTCAGGGCGGCGGCGAAGCGGTTCCAGGCGGCGCTGCCGCCACAGACGCCGGTCACGCTCTTCGCGTTCAACGAGAACGTGTTCCCGCTCGCGCGCCGGTCGATGGATTCGGCCAAACGCGCGCAGGTCATCGACCGCCTCGACTCCTGGGGAGGGACGGCGCTCTACGACGCCATCATCCAGGCGATCGAGACGGTGGGCCGCCAGGCGGGCCGCCGTGCGATCGTCGTCTTCAGCGATGGCGAAGACCAGTCGAGCCATTCGACGCAGGCGGCGGCCGAGCGGCGCGTCGAAGGAAGCGACGCCACTGTCTACGTCATCGGCCAGGGACGCGCCGCCGAGCGGCCGGCGCTGCAGAAGATTCTCCAGCGGTTCGCCGACGTCAGCGGCGGCCGGGCGTTCTTCACGCACGACCTCGACCGCCTCGACAAGGCTTTCCACGAAATCATCGAGGACCTCTCGCACCAGTACCTACTCAGCTACTCGCCGCCGAGCGCAACCGCCGGCGTGTGGCGCAAAATCAAGGTCAGCGTGGCCGGCGACTATCGAGTCCGGGCGCGCCAGGGATATCGTCTGGTGAAACAGGACTGAGGGTGCCCATGTATCTCCCGATCCAGCGTGTCGCTTCGCTCGGCGCGGCGATCGCGATCGCCGCCGCCGTCTCCGTCGCCGCCGCTCCGGCGGGTCAAGAACCGCCCGCGCAGCAGCCGCCGCCTCCCGCGCCGCAGCAGTCGCCACCCACGCCGCCGCCTTCGAATCCGCAGACTGATCCGCAGCAGTCGGTCACGTTCCGCGCCTCCGTCGACCGCGTTGTCGTCGATGTCGTTGTCATCGACAAGCGCGGCCGGCCGGTCGCTGACATGACGGCTGAGGATTTCGCAATCGACGTCGACGGCCGTCCGCGGCGCGTCGCGTCGGCGAGCTTCATCTCGTCGTCTCGCCGGAGCGCGCCGACTGCATCCGGGCGGCCCCCTTACAGCAGCAACGAGGGAGAAGGCGGCGGGCGTCAGATCATGATCGTCGTCGATCAGGGAAACATCTCGAAGCTGGGCGCGCGGCGGCCGCTGGAGGCCGCTGGTAAGTTCATCGACGGACTGTCGTCATCCGACCGCGTCGGCATCCATGTCCTCCCGGGCGCGGGCCCGCACATCGATTTCACCGCGAACCATCAGCTCGTCAAGGCGTCGCTGCCGCAGGTCGTCGGCGAGTCCGATCCGATTGCCGGCATGCACCACATCGGCCTCGGCGAGGCGTTCGCGATCGACCGCGGCGATCAATTCGTGCTTCAGGAGGTCGCGTCGCGCGAGTGCTCGGGAATGTCGGGTCCCACGTTGTCGCAGTGCCAGGACAGCCTTCCGTCCGAGGCGCGGATGGTCGTGGCGCAGGCGCGCGAGCGGACGCAATCGTCGCTGTTCGCGTTCCGCGCGTTGCTCGACCGCCTGGCGGTATCTCCGGGCCCGAAGACGCTGCTGCTGGTTTCCGAGGGACTCGTCGTCGATCGCGAGATCAGCGAGCTCGAATGGATAGCTGAGCATGCGGCGCGCGCGCAGGTAAGCCTGTACGTGCTGAGGCTGGATCGCAACGAGTTCGACGCGTCGGTGGCGAGGATATCGCCGACGTGGGTGCAGGACCGCGAAATGCGCGTCCGCGGTCTCGAGACGCTGGCAGGCTTTGCCCGCGGCGCCGTTTTTCCGGCCGCCGCCGATCCGTCGTCCGCGTTCCAGCGGCTGTCGATCGAGCTGTCGGGATACTACCTCCTCAGCTTCGAGCCGGAGTCGACCGATCGCGACGGCAAGAGGCATAAGATCAAGGTCCAGACGAAACGGCCCGAGCTCACGATCCGCGCGCGGCAGCAGTTCACCGTCGAGCCGGAGCGATCGTCGATGACCGAGGAGCAGCAGCTTGCCGAAGCGCTCCGATCACCGCTCGTCTCCTCCGATGTTCCACTGCGCGCGACGACCTACGTCATGCAGGATCCGGGATCGGCCAAGCTCAGAGTGATCGTGTCGGCCGCCTTCAACGCGTCGCGCCACGAACAGGGTGGCGACCCGTCGCTCGCCTACATGCTGGTCGACACCCGTGGACGTCTCGCCGCGAGCCGCATCGAGAAGCCGCTGGACAGGAAGTTGCTCGGCAACCTG
>DATAFJ010000080.1:0-19440 GCA_036257535.1 Vicinamibacterales bacterium
CGCTCGTTGTACTGCTTGCCTCCAACCGCGTCGGTGTGGCCTTCGATCTCGATCCAGGCGCCCTTGGGGTCGGCCTTGAGCTGACCCACGAGCGTGTCGATCTCGCCCTTGGCCTCATCCGGCAGCTCGAACTTGCCGAACTTGAAGTTGCCCTGATCCTCGCTCAGCACCACTTCATAGATCAGCCGCTTGGACGCGCGTTCGATCGCATCGGCGCGTGCGTTCACGCGGTCCGCCGCCTGACGCGCCTCACCCGCCGACCGACCGGCCGCATCAGCCTTCGTGTCGACCTCACCGATGCGCTGCTCGTTCTGACGCGTCCGCTCCTGCGTCTCTTCGAGCGACTTCGACACCGAGTCGACCTTGTTGTCGACTTCGCCGACCGATGTCCTGACGAACTTCTTCGTTGCGCACGCCGCCGACCCGCCGGCAACGAGTGCCGTGACCGCGACTGCCATTACGACCTTCCGCATACAGTGCCTCCTGAAGCCAGCGAGCCTACGCCCGCTCTACATTGGTCTTTTACCGACCGATTCAGCGCCGCCCGACGATCCCCCTACGAAATATCCAGCTCGCGCCCGCACACGCAGGTCGCGATCCCGCGTCTTGACGTCCACCGGGTGCCAGCCTGGCTCGTCGCTCGTCTCGAACGCGAGCAGATACTGGTGACGCAGCTCCGAGACGATCCGCCGCACCGCGAGGCTGTGATGCGCCGGCACGCTGGCGACGAATGCCGCGCCGCCTGTCGCCTCGGCGAGCTGCGAGAGCTCGCTGCCCGGCAAAGCCTCTTCGGTGCGCTCGCCTTCAGAATCCGGCTCGTGATCGATCGGCGGCACGACCTCGATCGTGTAGACCGGCACGTCGACCTTGCTTGCCGCCAGCGCCGCCTGCTGCGGCGTCGACTCGCTTCCGGTGTCAATGCCGTCGGTGATCACCACGATGGCGCGGCGCGTCGACCCGCGCGCGACAACTTCGGTCGCCGCTTCCGCGATGGCATCGTAGATCGACGTCTCGCCAAACGGCAGGACCGATTCGAGTGTCCTCAGCACAGCGGCCCGATCCTTCGTGAACGGCTGTACTTCCTTCAGGGCGGTGTCGAACATGAACACCGCGACGGTATCGTCCTTCCGTGCGTCCGGCGCATACTCGTCGTCGAGAGCCGCAAGCAGGTGACGAACGGCCTGGCGTCCGGCGTCGATCTTGGACGCCACGTGCATGCTGCCGCTCGAATCAAAGAGGATGGCGACGCTCGCCGGCGCCGACCCTTCCGCGCGGAAGTCGGTCAGCCGTCGCCGTATGCCGCGATCGAACAGCTCGAAATCCTCCCGGGACAGGTCCCTGACGTAGCGCCCTTTCCGGTCGCGGACGACCGCCGAAACGGCCACCGCCTGAACAGCCGACCGAAAGCGCGGCGTCGCGGGCTCTTGGCCCGCGACGCGCGTCGGGAGGATGGAGATGGCGAGGAGTGCGGCCATGCCGACAGTGGCGATGCCGGCGGGCGATGAGGTCGCAGTCCCCACGGCCTTCCATAGTCCAAGTTGCTTGCCATTATCCATAAGTTGGTGATCCATTGTGGGTTAACCACAATTGTCATGCAGAAACGCGGCCACGTCGACAGTAAGTTTGTGTAGTTGTTACACGATCGTCGGAATCACTCCGGAAAAACTTACGCCGGCAAGTCCTGCTAACATGCACGCCGATGGCCTCCCGTCCCACCACCGTGCCGGCCGCCATTCCGGTGGCCTCCCGGATTGGAGGCTTCGTCTACGCGATCCGTAATATCGTCGCGGAGGCCCGTAAGGTCGAGGCTTCCGGTCGTCCGGTCCGCTACCTGAATATCGGCGACCCGATACCGTTCGGGTTCCACACGCCCGCTCACCTAGTGGCCGCCGTCGAGAAAGCCATGCGGGACGGTCACAATGGCTACGCCCCGTCGCCGGGGATCCCGGCTGCGCGTGAAGCGGTGGCTCGCGAGCTGGTGTCGCGCGGCATGGCGACCAGCGCCGACCGCGTGCTCATCACCTCAGGGACGTCCGAAGGCATCGAGCTGGCGCTGACCGCGCTCGCCGACACCGGGAGCGACGTGCTCGTTCCTGTGCCCACGTACCCGCTGTATACAGCCGTCCTCGCGAAGATTGGCGCGCGTCCTCTCTACTATCGGACGGATCCGTCGCGCGGGTGGCTGCCGGACCTTGACCATCTCGAGAGCCTCGTGACGCCTGCCACGCGCGCGCTGGTCGTCATCGATCCCAATAACCCGACCGGTTCGCTGTATCCGCCCTCGGTTCGCGCGGCGCTCGTCGAAATCGCCGAACGCCACAACCTTCCGATCCTCGCCGACGAAGTCTACGGCGATCTCGCGTACGACGGTCCCGTGCCGTCGCTCGCGAGCATCAATCCGGACGCGGCGATCCTGTCGTTCTCGTCGCTCTCGAAGGCGTATCTCGCGCCGGGCTGGCGTGCGGGGTGGCTCGCCGCCGGCAGCAGCGAGCGTCTCGACGACCTGCTCGCCGCAATCAAGAAACTCGCGGATGGCCGGCTGTGCAGCACCGGGCCGATGCAGCATGCGATCGTCGCGGCGCTGACCGGCGACCGATCTCATCTCGACGGCTTCCGGGCCGCGCTTCGCGAGCGTGCCGAGCTGACGACGAGGCGGCTGCGTGCGATGCCGGGTGTCAGCTGCGTTGCGCCGTCGGCCGCGTTCTATGCGATGCCGAAGATCGCGCTGCCGCCGGGCAGGACCGACGAAGACTACGTGCTCGGCCTCCTGCGCGCGACCGGCATCCTGTGCGTGTACGGATCCGGCTTCGGCCTCCCCGCCGCCGATGGGTTCCTGCGCGTCGTGTTTCTCGCCTCGCCGCGGGAGCTGAACGGCATCTTCGACGACATGGCGGCGTTCACGCGCGATTTCGTCACCTCCTAAGTGGCCCCGCCGCAGGACCCGCGCAAGCTGGCGGCACAAATCATCGCGATGGCGGCCGCCGCGATCATCCTGCTGTGGTGTCTCTATCTGATCCGCGGCGTGCTGCTGCTCATCTACGTGAGCATGGTGCTCGCGATCGGCTTCAGTCCGATCGTGCGTCTCATCGAACGTCAGGGGTTCGTGGTGCGCGCGAAGCGCGTGCCGCGATGGGCCGCGATCCTCGTCCTGTACGTGCTTGTCCTGGGCGTGATGACGGCCATCGGGATCATGATCGTTCCGCAGATGGTCGAGCAGGCGCGCGAGCTCTGGACGGCCGCGCCGAAAATGACCGCGCAGTGGCAGGACTGGCTAGTGTCGCGCGGACTGCTCCCGCACCGGATCACGCTCCAGGAGGCGGTCCAGCAGGCGCCGGGCCCGGGCGACGCGGTTGGCACGGTCGTCGGCGCAATCGCGGGATTTCTGGGCGGCCTCTTCGGCCTCGTCACGATCCTCATCCTGACGTTCTACTTCCTCGTCGAAGGCGAGACACTGCGATCGGCGTTCCTGCAGTTCTTCCCCGCGCAGCAGCGCGGCAGGATTGCGAAGGCGAGCCGGGATGCGACCGTCAAGATCAGCGCGTGGCTCAACGGCCAGCTGCTGCTCGCCGCGATCATCGGCGGCACGGCCGCAATCGGCTTGTGGCTGATGTCGATTCCTTACTTCTACGTCCTCGCCCTCATTGCCGGTATCGGCGAGATGATTCCCGTCGTCGGACCGCTGGTGGCGGCGATTCCGGCCGTGGGCGTCGCGGCGACGATCTCGTGGGAAAAGGCGCTGTTTGTCGCGATCTTTTTCCTCATCCAGCAGCAGTTCGAGAACCACGTCCTCGTACCGAAGATCATGGAGCGACAGGTCGGCATCAGCCCCGTCATGGTCATCATCGCGCTGCTCGTCGGCGGCGGCCTTCTTGGAATAGTCGGAGCCATCCTGGCGGTGCCAACCGCCGCGATTGTCCAGGTCGTCTTCCAGCAGTTTCTTCAGCGTGACGAATAAGAATAAGACGATGCGTTCAGATCCGCTCGCCTATCTGTTAACGGAGCTCGCGTCCCTGAAGGAGCAGGGCCTTTATCGTCGTCTGCGAATCCTGGACGACGAGCAGAAGCCGCACACGAGCTTCGACGGCCGCTCCGTCGTCAACCTGTCGTCCAACAACTATCTCGGTCTCACGACGCATCCGAGGCTCCGGGAACGGGCGCTCGAAGCCACCCGTCAGCTCGGCGTGGGGTCGGGTTCGGTCCGAACCATCGCGGGGACGCTTGAAATCCACATGGAGCTCGAGCGGCGGCTCGCCAAGTTCAAGAAAACGGAAGCGGTCGTCGTGTTTCAGAGCGGCTTCGCGGCAAATGCCGGAACCGTGGCGGCGATTCTCGGGCGCGAAGACGTGATCGTCAGCGACGAGCTGAACCACGCGAGCATCATCGACGGCGCGCGGTTGAGCCGCGCGGAAATCAAGGTCTTTCCGCATCGCGATGCCGCCGCCGCGCGAAAGATCCTGCAGGACCTTCCGGCGGAGCGGCGCAAGCTCCTCATCACGGATGGCGTCTTCAGCATGGACGGCGACCTCGGTGCACTCCCTGAGCTGTGCGGGCTGGCCGACGAATTCGGCTGCATCATGATGGTCGACGACGCGCATGCGAGCGGCGTGTTCGGCGCGAACGGCCGGGGGACGATCGATCATTTCGGACTGCACGGCCGGGTCGACATCCAGGTTGGAACGTTGTCGAAGGCGATCGGCGCGCTCGGCGGCTACGTCGCCGGCAGCCGCGCGCTGATCGAATTCCTCTACCACCGCGCGCGACCGTTCCTGTTCTCGACGTCTCACCCGCCTGCCGTGGCGGCGGCGTGCATCGCCGCAATCGACGTCCTGCTGGAGGAACCGGAGCTCATCGAGCGGCTGTGGCAGAACACGGCGTTCTTCAAGGCAGGGCTCAAGCAGCTCGGCTTCAATACCGGCGCGAGCGAAAGCCCCATCACGCCGGTGATCGCCGGAGACGGCGCGCTCGCGATGAAGCTCTCGGATCGGTTGTTCGAGGAAGGCGTGTTCGCCCAAGGGATCGTGTTTCCGACCGTCGCGCGCGGAAAGGCGCGCGTACGAACGATCGTGACAGCGACCCACACGAAAGAAGATCTACAGTTCGCGCTCGATGCGTTCGCACGAGTCGGCCGCGAACTGGGCATTATCTAAGGTCGTATCTATAAACGATGCCGTCCGGGCGCCGCAGCTTCTACGACACGTACGCACGCGATCTGCGTGCCGAAGACGTCGAGCGTCTCTTCACGCGAGACGCGCGCGACGCATACGAGTACTTCGCGCGGGGGATCGACGCCGAGGCGCTGCGCGCGCTCCCCTGGTACAAGCGCTGGCCCCGGCACGTCCGGTTCTTTCTCGTCGCGTTCAGTCTCCGCCTCTCGCCGGCACGCCGCGCGCTGTTCGCCCTCTCCGTCATCCTGGCCGTCTTCGGCATGCTCCGCATCATGGCCGGCATGGGCCCCGCACCGGTCGTGATAAGCCTGCTCCTGGCCTACTTGCTGATCATGCTCGAGGTGGCGGACCGCGTGTCGCTCAAGGGCGATCTCGAAGTGGCGCGCGAGATTCAGCAGGCAATGCTGCCGAACGAGACGTTCCGGCTGCCGGCGGTGTCCGTGCGCGGGTTCACCCGTCCGGCGAACACCGTCGGCGGCGATTTCTACGACATCCTCCCGCTACCCGATGGACGACTCGTGGTTGCGCTCGGCGACGTCGCCGGCAAAGGCAGCCCGGCGGCGCTCCTCATGGCGCTACTCCTCGCGATGCTCAGGACGCTCGTGGACGAAGGTCTCGAAGCGGAGGCGCTTGTGGAGCGCCTCAACGGCCAGATCTGCCGCCACAGTCCTCCGTCGCGGTTCATCACGCTCTTCTACGGCGTCTTCGATCCGCGGGTCGGCTCGCTCACCTATGTCAACGCCGGGCAGAACCCACCGCTCCTCAGGCGATCGTCGGGCGCGTACGAGCGACTCGACTCGACCGGCATCGCGCTCGGCATGTTCGAGCGCTCGACGTACGCGGCGCGCTCGATCACCATCGAGCCCTCGGAGCTGCTCGTGTTGTACAGCGACGGCATCACCGAAGCCGAGGACAAGAACGGCCAGCCGTTCGACGAGGCGGGACTTCAGAGGACGGTCGACGAAGGGCCGCATGACGACCCCGCCGCCCTCGGCGCGGCGGTGCTCGCGGCCGTCGAGCGCCACGCGCGCGACAGCCGGCTGGCCGACGACCTCACCGTTCTCGTGCTGCTCAGGGCGGAACAGGCAGTGGCCTAGTCCCGCTCGCCAGAAGTGGCTCCATGGCGTCCGCGCATTCCGCGTAGTCCGCGGTCGGGATTCGGGGTCTAATATTCTCATCATGATGCGGGTGGCCGCGCTGGGGCTGCTGCTGGCGGGATTGGCCGCCGGAGCCCAGCAGCCTGGCGACGAGCGCGACGATGGCCTTGCGCTCGTTGCCTTGCAGCTCGAGCAGGCGCTCATCAAGAGCGATCCCGCGATCTATCTCGCGCTCGTCGCCCCCGGATCCGATCACGCGTCCACTCGCGCCTTCGCCGACGCGGCATTCGTGTCCGGCGTCACCCGGGCCGTTGTGCGCGAACGCGATCGCGCACCGCTCGCGGGCGCGGCACCGGGCGAAGGCTATCGCGTCCTCTTCGAAGCGTTCATCGAGCGCGGACGCGCGGCGCGTATAGCGACCTGGCAGTTCGATCTCAGAAAGGGCCAGGCCGACGGCGGCGCCGGCAGCTGGTTCGTCGTCGGCGTGCAGCAGATTTCATCGGTCGACGGCCTCCATCGTCTCACGCTGAACCCGACGAAGCATTTCACGGCGAAGAATCTCGTCGTCACGGCGCCCGACCTGGCGCTGGAGCTGCCGTCCGGCGACGTGTTCGTCGCTGAAACGCCAGACGGTGTGACGGCGCTCGTCCTCAAAGGGCGCGGGGCGATGCGGTTCGAGCCGCAGGCGCCGGCCGAGCGCGGACAGGTGCGGATCTTCGGGGGCACCGATACGTTCACGTCACCGTTCGAGATCGCGTACGTCCGGATCAATCCGTTCGAGTTCGAGAGCCGCGTGACGCCTGGCGCGCTCACCCAGAGACCCATGGATGCCGGCGAGTTCCGCCGCGCCCAGGAGTTCTTCACCGAACAGGTCGGCCTGACGTTCGCGCTGAATCTCAGCGACCTCAGCCGCGAAACGTGGTCGCTCACGCCCCCGTTTGGCGACTTCCTGGCGGAGGTCCGGACCAGGCGCCACGGCACGCTGACCTACGCACGATCCGGCAACGAGCCCGAGGACATCACGCTGTTCGATCGCAAGCGGCGCAAGAACATCTCCGTGTATGCCTCGCCCGAGAAGCGGGCAGTGCTTGGCCGCCACTACGACGAAGACCTGCTCTCGGACTACGACGTCCTGAACTACGACCTCGACGCGAACTTCTGGCCCGAGCGGCAGTGGATCGACGGCCACACGACGATTCGACTGAAAACGACGCGCTCCATCGCGACCCTCACGCTCCGGCTCGCCGAACCGCTGACGGTTCACTCGATCGTGTCCCCCAATCTGGGACGTCTGCTGTTTCTCCGTGTCGTCGGCCAGAACAGCGTCATCGTCAACCTTCCCGCGACCGTCGTCGAAGGCACGCCGCTGGCGCTCACGATCGTGTACTCGGGCCGGCTCGAGCCCCAGACGCTCGAGCGCGAGGCGATCGCGCTGGAGCCACCGGGGGGCGGTGGTCCCCGGATCGAGCAGGAACAGCAGGACATGCCGGTGATCGTCGCGGAGCCACGCGCGATCTACAGCAACCGCAGCTACTGGTACCCGCAATCGACCGTCAACGACTACGCGACCGCGACGATGCGCGTGAGCGTCCCGCTCGACGCGGACGCCGTCGCCTCCGGCGAGCTGCGCGAGTCGCGCGTGGTTGCGGTGCCGACCGGCGATGGCAGCGAGCTGAGAAAGCTCCTCGTGTTCAATGCGGCGCTCCCGCTGCGGTACCTTTCGTGCCTGATCACGCGGTTGAATCACGTGGTCGCCGCAGACGTTCAGGTCGGCGCCGCGCAGGGGCGCGACGTGTCGGCGGCGCTCGCCGCCACCCGTACCGTCAAACCGGAAATCGCATCCGTCGCGCTGTCGATCAAGGCGAACCCCCGGCAGCAGTCGCGCGGACGCGCGATGCTCGACCAGGCGTCGAGCATGATTCGGTTTTTCAGCAGCCTCACGGGCGGCGCGCCGTACCCGAGCTTCACGCTCGCGCTCAGCGAGAGCGAGCTGCCGGGCGGCCACAGCCCGGCCTACTTCGCGATCCTCAACCAGCCGCTTCCGATGTCGCCGCTGACGTGGCGCGGTGATCCCGTCGTCTTCGACGCCGTTCCGACGTTCTTTCTCGCGCACGAGATCGCGCATCAATGGTGGGGACAGTCGGTCGGCTGGAAGAACTATCACGAGCAGTGGATCAGCGAGGGATTCGCCCAGTACTTCGCCGCGCTCTACGCGCGCGAGGAGCGTGGCGACGAGGTGTTCGGAAACGTGCTGCGGCAGATGCGCAGGTGGGCGATCGAGCACGCCGACCAGGGCCCGGTCTCGCTCGGCTACCGCCTCGGCCACATCAAAGGCGAGGGACGCGTGTTCCGCGCCGTCATCTACAACAAGGGCGCGATGGTCCTGCACATGCTGCGGCGCCTCGTCGGCGACGACCCGTTTTTCGCGGGGCTGCGGCGGTTTTATCAGGACTACCGGTTCCGCAAGGCATCCACCGACGACTTCCGTCGGACGATGGAAGCGGAATCCGGAGTGAGCCTGGAGCGGTTCTTCGAGGAGTGGATCGAGGGGACCGAGATCCCGCGGCTCACGTTTCGATCGACCGTGTCGCCGGAAGGAAAGACGGCGATGCTCCGCTTCGAACACGTCGGACGCGTGATGGACATCCCGATTCTCGTGACGCTCGTCTACGAATCCGGAACGACCGACGAGCTGCTCGTGCGCGTGACGGACCGCGTCGCCGAGGTCAAGGTTCCGCTGAATGGACGTCTGCGCGACGTGATCGTCAACCGTGACAACGCGGCGCTGGCGGAGATCCTAAGGTAGGTAGATCGCGGCGACTCTCGGCTCGCCGCTCCGCTCGAACGGCTCGAAGACCAGGATGAACCTGACGCCTTCGTACTCGTAGAAGCGCGTCAGACGCTCACCGAGCGCGCCTCGATCGACGTCCTGACGCCCGCTCTCCGCCGCGCGGCCGAGCCGCGCCGACACCACCGACAGCGTTTCCCCAATCCTGATTTGTGCGCCGTCTGCCAGCGGCAGCGCCTGGATCGAGACGGCTCGCTCCGGTACGGATGCGGGCAGCGACGCCGGCACGGCGGACACCAGCGGGGCCGCCGTCGTGGCGGGTTCGGCGCGAAGCTCCCGGAGAACCAGTGATCCGACAGCGAACGTGGCGGCGAGGAAGGCAACTGCGATAGCCCATTCGACGACGGCGCCGAAGCGGGCGCGGGCTACGGAATCCATGAGCGCCTCCCTGGGGAAAGAGAGCGCCGATAAGGGCACTCTAGGGCCCGGGAGGGGGACAGTCAAGCGGAAAGGAGTCGGGTATGATCACCAGGATATGGAAACGGTGACCGTCACCATTGACGGCCAGCCCCTGAAAGTAGAGAAGGGCCGGACGGTGCTCCAGGCCGCCCTCGATCACGGCATCCAGGTCCCCTACTACTGCTATCACCCCGCCCTGGGCGTCGACGGTTCGTGCCGCGTCTGCATCGTCAAGATCGAGAAGATGCCGAAGCTGCAGACGGCGTGCTCGACCACGTGCACGGATGGCATGATCGTGTTCACGCAGACCCCCGACGTGGTCGAAGCGCGCGCCAGCGTGTTCGAGTTCCTGCTCATCAATCACCCGCTCGACTGCCCCGTCTGCGACAAGGGGGGTGAGTGTCCGCTGCAGGACTTCTCGTACACGTTCGGACCGAACCGGAGCCGGATGGACTTCCCCCGGCGCGTGTTCGACGGAGAAGGCGTCCGTGCCGACGTGGACTTCGGGCCGACGCTGATGCTGAACCGGAACCGCTGCATCCTGTGCACGCGGTGCGTCCGGTTCATGCGTGACATCGACGGCGACGCGCAGATCAGCATCATCGATCGCGGGTACGGGAGCGAGATCGCCACGTTCCAGGAGGAGGGCGTCCACTCGCTCCTGTCGGGCAACCTGATGGATGTCTGTCCCGTAGGTGCGATCACGACGCGCGACTACCGGTTCAAGTCGCGCCCCTGGGACAACCCGGATGCGGTCGACACGATCTGCACGCTCTGCTCCAAAGGCTGCAACACGACGGCGTGGATCAAAGCCAAGCCGGAGTGGGCCAAGGGAGCCCGGTTGATCCGCAATACGCCAAGGCTGAACCCGGACGTCAACGGCTACTGGATGTGCGACATCGGCCGCTTCGACTATCACTGGATCGAAGGTGACCAGCGGCTGCGCAAGCCCATGGTTCGGACGGCCTCCGGCGCGCTCGAGCCGACCGACTGGAACGACGCCATCGTCCGCCTGCGCGACCACGTGGCTCGAACGAACGGGCCGCTGGCGTTCTTCGTTTCGGCGCACGCGTCGCTCGAGGAGTTGTTCCTCGTCAAGCGTCTCGCCGAGTCGACCGGCGGCGGCCCTGCCGCCGTGAGCTGGCGGCATCGCGAGAAGATTCAGCCCCCGACTGTGCAGTTCCCCGTTCCGCCCGTTGACGCGCCGAACGTGTCCGGAGCGCGGGACCTCGGGATCGTCGGTGCTTCGATCAGTCCGTCCACGGGAAAGCCCGACATCGTTTCGTTGCGAAAGGCGGTCGAGGACGGCAGCGTCGGCGCCTTGTATGTCTTCGATCCAGGTCCGGACGGATCGATCGGTGAAGTGGACTGGATCATCCAGGCGCGCAAGACGGGTGCGCTGCCGGTGCTGATCGTGCAGGGCGTACTGATGACCGCGCTTGCGTCGGCGGCCGACGTTCTCCTGCCGGGTTCGGTGTGGGTCGAAAAGGAAACGACATACACGAACGATCAGGGGCGTGTGCAGGGTGCGGCGCGAGTGATGGATCCGCCGGGCGACGCGAGAGAAGACTGGGACGTGTTCGTGAACGTCGGCGCGGCCTTCAGCGCCGGACTGACGTACGCGAGCGCCGCGGCCGTTCGCGCGGATATCGCCGCCGCACTGGCCGGCAACCCCGCTTACGCCGGTTTGCCGAACCTCTCGTTCGCAGCGCCGGTGTCGGGCCGCTCCTGGCTGCAGGCGTCGAATCCGTCGGAGCGGTGGAAGTGGGACTTCATGTTCCAGGATCTACCTCCGGTGAAGTTCGACGAGACACGGCCCGCCGGCGTGATCCCGCTCACGCGCGTGGAATAGCGCGCCGAATGGAGCAAGTTACTCTCCTCACTGCGTTCGTCGCGGGGCTACTGTCGTTCGTCTCTCCGTGCGTCCTGCCGCTCATCCCGGGCTATCTCTCGTTCGTGTCGGGCCTGTCGCTCGATGACATGCGCGCCGGCGCGCGCGGGAACGCCGCCGCAAGGCGTCAGGTTCTCGTCGCCTCGTCCGTCTTCGTGCTCGGGTTTTCGCTCGTCTTCATCGCGCTCGGTGCGTCCGCGTCGGCGATCGGAGAGTTCCTCCTGTCGAGGCTCCCGCTGCTCGGCAAGATTGCCGGCGTGCTCATCATCATTTTTGGTCTGCACACGATGGGTGTGTTCCGGCTTCGGTTCCTCGAGACGGAGAAGCGCGTCCAGACCTCGCGCAAGCCGGCCGGCCTCTTCGGGGCGCTGCTCGTCGGCATCGCCTTCGCGTTCGGCTGGACCCCGTGCATCGGACCGATCCTGGGAGGCATTCTCGCGATCGCGGGATCGCGCGACAGCGTCGGGGAGGGCGTTCAGCTGCTGGCGGTGTACTCGCTCGGCCTGGGGATTCCGTTCTTGTTGACGTCGCTCGCCGTGGATCGGTTCTTCGCGGCGACCGCGAAAATTCGCCGCTACTATCACGCCATCGAAGTGACGTCGGGCGCGCTGCTCGTCGCGATCGGCGTCCTGATCTTCACCAACCAGTTCACGATCATCGCGCGCTACCTCGAGCCGTATCTGCCGACGTACTAAAGGGGTCTGACCCCATTTTGTCGTTTTTCGTAACCACAGAAACATTCGCGATCGTGCTTACGAAAAACGAAAAAATGGGGTCAGACCCCTTTAGTACACCACCCTGATCGCTCCCGGAATCACGCGCACTTCGGCATGCGTGGCGGGGGCGATCGGCTCGCCGTCGGCGTGTATCGCCATCGGCGCCTCCGACTCAATCAGCGCACGTTCGACCGTCTGCGTGATGGCCCCCTCCGCGCGGTCCGCGGTCCCGCGAAAGAGATGGCGGACCCTCCACAAGTGCTTCACCAGCGACCGGTCGTCCACGATGACGGCGTCGAGCCGGCCGTCATCGACCCGGGCGCGCGGCGCGATGATGGCGCCACTGCCGTACTGACGCGCGTTGGCGAAGACGACGAGCAGCGCCGTCGTGTCGAGCGGGGGGGCGCCATCCAGGACGAGCCGATAGCGCTGGGCTCGATACGTGAGAATCGCCCGAAGGCCGATCGTGACGTAAGGCAGGGCGCCGCGCCGGCCGGCGGCGAGCTCGTGAAACGTGCGCGCGACCAGGGCATCGAACCCGATCCCCACGAGATTCAGGAAGAAACGCCCGTTCACCTCGCCCGCGTCAATCCATTTCGGCTCAGCTCGCACTGCCCTCGCGAAGGCCTCTTCCGGCTCGGTCAAAAGACCGAGATCGGTCGCCAGGCCATTGCCAGATCCCGCCGGCACAATCCCCAACGGCACGCCGGCCGCGAGCAGCGTCGTTCCCGTCTCGTTAATCGTGCCGTCGCCGCCCCAGGCGATCACGCGCGACGCGCCGTTGTCGATCATCGCGCGCGCGAGCTCGCGGGCATGGCCCGCGCGCTCGGTGACGCGGACGTCCGCCACGCAGCCGAGCTCCGTCAGCACCTTCCTGGCCAGCTCCGCGCGCGAACGGCCGGCGTCGTGATGCGCGCCGGCGCCCGACACCGGGTTGATGACGACGCCGATGCGCGGGCGTGAATTCATGTTCGTGATCGGGGCGGCCCGCCAGCCGGCGGTTTTATCTGCGGTATATTAGTCGCCCACACATCTCGGAGGCTCGATGCAGACTCGCGGGGTCCGTCTGTCGCTGGCGATCCTGTTCACGCTGGCGACGCTAGCCGCCGCATACCTGCTCGTCACGACTCACCTCGCATCGCGCGCCGGACTTGCCGCGCACATCGTCGTCGACGGAGAGCTTCAGGCGCTCGACCAGTCGATCGCGGAGCTGCGGACCAACCAGCAGGCCTATGTCTCGGCGGGTCAGGGGGAAGGGTACTGGATTTCGCGGGTCAGCGACCGTCTCGCGGTGCTGCGCGCGCAGCTCGCGGCGGCCACCGAGCGCGTGCGTTCGACCGAGGCGCGCACGCAGCTCGCACACGCGCTGGCGAAGCTCGAGGACTTCGAACAGATGGATCGCCGCGTCCGCGAATACGCGCGCGGTGGACAGCGCCTGTTGGCCTCGGACCTGATTTTTGCTGACGGCCTCGAGATGACCCAGGCGGCGCAGACGCACGTCGTTCGGGCGCAGGCAGACGAGCGCTCCGCGGCATGGACGGCGCTCCGGGCCTCCGATCGGCGGCAGGTCCTCGTCGTCGCAACGACAGGCGCCGTCGCTCTGATCGTGATTCTCCTGCTCATGCCCACGGCGGGTCGGGCGGCCGATGCGGCCGCCGCCGAGAGCGACGAGGCGGGCGACCGGACGTCGCCCGACGTTCTCGGGCTGGCCCTCAACGTCCCGCCGGCCGAACCCGCGCCGGGAGCGTCACCCGCGGCTGCTCCCGAGCCCATCTCGATTACCGAAACAGCGGATCTGTGCGCCGAGCTCTGCCGGGTTCACCAGCCCGGGCAGCTACCGGAGCTGGTCGGCCGCGCGGCGCGCGTACTGGATGCGGGCGGCATCATCGTCTGGATGGCGGATCCGGATCGCCGGGAGCTCCTGCCAACGCTCACGCACGGCTACTCGCCCGCAGCGCTCGCGCGCTTTGGAACGATTCCGCGCGATGCCGACAACGCGACGGCTGCGGCTTTCAGGGAAGCGGTCGTCAAGACCGTTGCCGCGGACGGTCCCGCGGCAGGGGCGATCGTCGCGCCGCTCGTCACGCCGTCGGGATGTGTGGGAGTGATGGCGGCCGAAGTCGGCGACGGACGAGAGCACGACGCCGCCACGCACGCGCTGGCCCGCATCATCTCCGCCCAGCTCGCGGCACTGCTGGGCCCGCCACCGGCGGCCGCGCGCGCGCCCCGGGCGGCCGAAGCCTAGATATCCGTAATCCGCCGGCGAGCCGAACGCCGTTCGTATGGCGATTCCGGCTTCGCCTTGATCGTCATCGGCTTGCGATCGCGAAGGATCTCGATCGACACCTCGGCTCCCTCTTCCGTGCCCCGCAGCGCGCGCTGTAGATCCCCGGCATCCTCGACGGTCCGCCCGTCAATCGAGGTGATGACGTCGCCCGCCTTGATGCCTGCTTTGCCTGCCGCGGAGCCTTCGTCCACTTCGGTGACGAGCGCTCCGCGCGTGGCGCCGAAGTAGGTGGCCAGCTGCGGCGTCAGCGTTTGTATGCGCACGCCGAGACGCCCGGTTGTCCCGAACGTCCTCAGCTCGAACTCCGGCACGGCCATCTTGATCTCGGGCATGTCCAGCTCGAGCCGATCGAAAACCTCCCCGGACAGCCACGCGTTCCCGCGCCCTCGTGTCTCGGGCACGATGTCGACGGCCACTCGCTGACCGTCTCGAATCGCGGTCAACTTCACGGGGTGGCCTTCCGGCGTCTCGTTGACGAGCCTCGCGAACTGCCGGGCGCTTCGTACGCGCTCTCCGTCGTATTCGACGACGACGTCCCCGGCCTTGAGGCCGGCGCGTGACGCGGGGGTGTCAGTGAAAACCTCGTCGATCACGACGCCGGACGTCGCGGTCTTCTCCCGTTTCGCATCCGTCTCGTCCACGTCGCGCACCGACACGCCGATATGCATGCCGCGCCCGAAGACGTCGAGCGTGCGGGCTTTCGGCGTGCGCACCCTGGCCTGGCCGGCCACTTCAGGCGCGTAGACGACCGCCAGCGCCGCCAGTGCCAGGGCAACGACGGCAGCCCCCGCTATCTTCAATACACGCATGGAATTGAACCTCATATTGAACTCACATGGAATCTGACGCAGGCGATCTCAAAAAGGTTGGGCGCCTGCGGGATACAATGGCCGCCGTGCCACGCGTCCCGGCCCTGGCCAGCATCGCCACGCTGGCCGTTGGCGCACTCGTCGCCGCCGCCATCTTCGCGGCGAGCTTCGTGCTGGAAGGACAGTCGCGCGACGCCGCCTACGCGCTCGAGCGCCAGACGGCAACCGTGGCCGCCGCATCGCGCCTCGGGCGATCGGTCGAGATCATGATGACGATCCTCCTCGCCCTCAAGTCGGGCGTGTCCGACGAACTGGCCGAACAGCACGCAAGCAGCCGGCGCGACTTCGACGCCGCGCTCGAGCGGGTGAAGCGCCTCGCGAGCGACGAGGCGGACGAGGGGCTGGAAACGCGCGCATCCGCCATCGCCGCGCTCATCGATGGATGGCAGCGCCAGGTCTCCGTCCCACTCCTGCAGCGGCGCCAGCAGCCTGGGCCGCCGCGTCCGTCCCGCGCGCAGGCAACGCCCCCCGCGCCGCTTGCGGCACCGTTTGACGACGCGGGTCAGGCGGGAAAGATCCGGGGCGCCGTACGCGGTCTGGAGGACTACGCGCGCGAGGGGCTCGCCTCGCGCAGGTCCGACGTCGAGCGCTTCGCACGGCGCGAGCGTCTGCTCGGACGGAGCGTCGCCGCCGCCGCGGCTCTCGGCCTACTGGCTGCCTGCCTCCTCCGTTGGCGCGGCTCGAGGCCGGGCGCTCTCTCCTGAGGTCAGCGGCGTCCCCGGTGCAGGACGCGCCGGCATCGCACCTCCTCGTTTTTCTGGCCGAATGGGCGCGAATTGGCAGGTACGCCTCTTGAAGTCCCTCGCATCGGTCGCGCCGGGTCAACGGGATGCGAAACCTCAGGCAGGCGCTGGCATCGCCGCATCCCGTCGATTAGGGCGTTGGCGATCCGAGCGCGACCGACTTTCTTTCTTCATGCGATACCGCCTCATCACATCCGCGCTCGTCGCCGCCGTCGTTGCGGGCTGTGCCGCCCGTTCTGCCCGGATCGCCGAGATCAAGCAGAACCCGGGCCGCTACGACGATCGGACGGTCTCGGTCAGCGGCATCGTCACGAGCTCCTGGAGCGTGCCGCTCGTTCCGTACAAGTTCTACAAAGTGGATGACGGCAGTGGCGAGATGACGGTTCTGGCGGGCACCGGACGCACGCCGACCAAGGGCGCGCGCGTCAGGGTGAGAGGACGCGTCGAAGATATCGCAACGCTCGGCGGGACTTCCGTCGGCCTGCACCTCCGGCAGACTGACCTCGACATAAAAGCGTACTAAGCACTATTTGACGCGCCGGCCCTCCTCGTTGCTCGACGCGAGTCTGCTGAAGTAGCCGTACGCCGCGCGCGACGCTTCGGTGATCGCCCGTTCCCCGGCTGCCTCGTCGGCGAGCCACGACTGCATCATCACGAACACATACGGCCGGTCCGGCACGGAGACGATGCCGGCATCCGCGCGCACGCCGTCCAGATCGCCGGGCTTGCTCGCTGCCTCGACGTCGGCCGGCAGGCCGCGCGTCAGTGGTGTGGACTTCTTCTTTTTCAGAATTCCCAGTGCAATCTCGCGCGCCGTTGGCGACAAGCCTTCACCGCGCTCCAGAATCGTGAGCAGCCGCGCGACGTCCGCGGGCGACGAGACGTTCTCCCGGCCCTTGCGCGCGGCGTCGAGATCCATCATCTTGCGCCGAAGCCGCGTCGCGGGGAGACCGAGCGAGGCCATGCGGGATGTGACGGCGTCCATGCCGACCGCATCGATGACGGCGTTGGTTGCGCTGTTGTCGCTCACGAGAACCATCAACGTCGCGAGATCGCGAAGCGAGAGCGCCGGCGAGGTCAGCTCGAACAGCACGCCCGAGCCGCCTACGGCATGCCGTCTATCGAACGGACGCACATCGTCCAGCGAGAGACGTTTCTCGTCGGCCTGCCTTACGAGCTCGTAGAGCACCGCAATCTTGATGGTCGAAGCCGTCGGAAACACGTCCGCCTGACGACGCTCGAACCGGTCGCCTGTTTTCAGATCGACGACGGTGTAGCCGACAACCCCGTCGACACTCGAGGCAACCGCGTCCAGACGTTCGGCGAGGGCGGCCTTCAGCCCGGCCCGGGTATCAGCCCGGGCGGCGGCCGAGACGAGTATCAGCGCGCCGAACGCAAAGAGCGATCTCATCCGGTTATCCGCACGGCAACGGCGGTCTGATCGTCCGTCTGGTGATAGTCCCCGCGAAAGTCGCGCGTCGCGTTCATGATCGCGTCGACGATGTCGTCGGCTCGACTTCCTCGATGCTGCGCGACGACGTCGATGAGTCGCTGGGCGCCGAACTCCTGCCCTTCCGCGTTGAACGCCTCGAAGATGCCGTCCGTGCAGAATACGAACAGGTCACCCGCATTCAGCGGCAGCGTGATCTCCTCGTACGTGGTCCCGAAGAACGAGCCGAGCGGCACGCCGGGGAGCTCGATCTCGGCGCAGCGGTCGGCCGTGCACCGGACCGGGTACGGCAGGCCGGAATTCGAGAGCGTCACGATGCGGCGCTTCAGATCGAACAGCGCGTAGCACGCCGTGCAGTAATACTCCTCGAGCTGGCGCTGGTGAAGGATCGTGTTTACAGACGACAGAATCGCCGCTGGCGACGAGCGCTCGGGCAGATAGCGGCGGCGGAAGGTGCGCCCGCGCACCAGCTCCGCGGCAAACACGCTGTACAGCGCCGCAGGAACGCCCTTGCCCGAGACGTCACCTACCGCCACGACGAGCGCCTGGGACTCGGGGAGCTGAAAATCGTGAAAATCGCCTCCGAGCTCGCGGGCGGCGGCGAAACGGGCGGCGATGTCGAGGTTCTTGACCTTCTTCGGCAGACCCTGCGGAAGAAACGCCGCCTGAACGCGCTGCGCGAACCGCAGCTCCTGCTCCATCCGGGACTCGTTGGCCACGATCCGCTCGTAGAGCCGTGCGTTCTCGACCGCCACTGCCGCCTGTGACGCGAGCAGCGTCAGGACCTCGGCATCACGCTTCGTGAACGCGTCGAGCTCCGGACTCTCGAGATCGAAGACGCCGATGCAGCGGTCCTTCACGAGCATCGGGACGACGAGCTCCGAACGGACGTCTTCGAGAACCTTGATGTATCGCGAGTCCTTGGAAACGTCCGAGACGAGCACCGGCTCCTTGTGCAGGGCGGCGTAGCCGACGAGCCCCTCGCCGAGCTTGACAGGCGCCACGTTGGCGGACTCGCCGTACTGAAGCGCGAGCTTCATCTCCAGCTCGCCGCGCTCCTCGTTGAGCAGCAGGATGCCGAAGGTGCGGTACGACACGAGCCGCTTGGTGAGCTGGGCCAGCCGCGTCAGCAGCGCGTCGAGATCGAGGACGGCCGACATCTCACGGCCGATGGCCGCGAGCGTCTCGAAGGCATCGCCCTCCGCCCGCTCGCGCTCGAACATCCGCGCGTTGACGATCGCCACGGCGACGTGCGCGGCGAACTGCCGGAGGACCTCCAGATCGCTTTCGCTGAATTGCCCCGGGGAGCTGCTGAGGACGTTCAGCGCGCCGATCGGCTTGGCCTGGTGGATCAACGGGACCACGAGCTCCGAGGCCATTCCCGGCACCGCCTCCACGTAGCGCGGCTCGGTTGAGACGTCGTTCACGAGGATCGGATGCTTCTCGGCAACTGCCGCGCCGACCAGTCCCTCGCCGACCTTGAGCCGCAGCGGCCCGTCCTGGCCCTCGGGATAGCCGACCGAATAGGCGACGCGCAGCTCCCCTTTGCGTGAGTCGAGCAGGTAGACGGCAAACGCCTGGAAGTGAATGAGGCGCGCGATGAGCTGCGGGATCTGCCGGAGCAGATCGTCCAGGTCGAGAACGGACGTGATCTGCCGTCCCAGATCGAAGAGCGTGGCGAGGAGATCCTGCTCGCTCTTCGCGATCTGGCTCGCCGGCGGCTCCGTCACTGTGTGGTCGTCTTTCTCCCGCCGCCGCCGAGCGTGTATTTCACGATCCAGTCGCGCTGCCGCTTGAGGCGATCGAGCTGATGATAGTACTCCGTGAGGCCGTGCCCTTCCCGCGGATAGAAGACGAGCTCGACGGTCTTCCCGCGGTCCTTCAGCGCGCGGTAGAACTCCATCGGCTGGCCGATCGGCACGCGCTGATCGTTGGATCCGTGCAGGATGAGCGTCGGCGTCGTGACGTTATCCGC
>DATAFJ010000082.1:0-2174 GCA_036257535.1 Vicinamibacterales bacterium
CGGGCGCGACGGGTTCGTTCTCGGCGAAGGCGCATGGATGCTCGTGCTCGAGCGCGAAGATCGCGCGATTGCGCGCGGCGCGAGACCATATGCGCGCGTCGAGGGATACGCGTCGACGTGCGATGCGTATCACCGCGTGCAGATGGACCCCGACGGCGACGAGATCATTCGTTGTATCGAAACCGCTCTGACGAGGGCCCATCGACCGCCCGCGGAAATCGGCTACGTGAACTATCACGGCACGTCGACACAGCTGAACGACGCGATTGAATCGCGCTGCGTACGTCGGGTTTTCGGGACGCACGCCGACTCGGTCGCGGGCTCGTCGACAAAATCGATGATCGGGCATCCTCAGGGTGCCAGCGGCGCCGCCGGTGTAGCGGCGACCGCGTTGGCGCTCGCGCGCGGCGTGTTGCCTCCGACCATCAACCTCGCGGATCAGGATCCGGCGTGCGACATGGACTTCATTCCCAACGTGGCGCGCAAGGCCGACGTCGAAGCAGCGCTGTGCAACTGTCTCGGGTTCGGGTCGAAGAACAGCGCGCTCGTGCTGGGACGGGTGCAGTGACTTTTGCCTCGAGCCTTGTAGAGCAACGACCGCGAGCGGCGACGCGCCGGTCTCGTCCGACGACCGCCTCCGGCGTGCTCGTCGTCGGGGCAGGTCCCGCTGGCAGTGTGGCGGCGCTGATTCTCGCGCGCGCCGGCGTCAGCGTCAGGCTCGTCGACAGAGCCAGCTTTCCACGTCCCAAGCTTTGCGGCGATACGGTGAACCCCGGCGCGTTGTCCATCCTCGACCGGCTTGGCATCGGTTCGGCCGTTCGTGCACATGCGCGCGCGTTTACCGGCATGGTTGTCACAGGACCGGGAGGCGCGACGGTCACCGCCGACTACCCGCGCGGGATCGCCGGAGTCGCGGTCGAGCGGAGCCAGCTCGATCTGCTGCTGCTCAACGCGGCAATCGCGGCCGGCGCCGACTTCACGCCCGCGTTGAATGTCGTTGCGCCCACGATCGCTTCCGACGATGCTCGCGTCGACGGCGTGCGGATTCAGCAAGGCTCTCGACGTGAAGAAATCAAGACGCGGCTCGTGATCGCCGCAGACGGACGGCACTCGAAGCTTGCGGCCGTGCTGGGATTGACGCGATTTGCGCCGCGTCCGAAACGTTGGGCGTTCGGCGCCTATTTTGCGGACGTCGAAGGTTTGACCGCTCGCGGAGAAATGCACGTCGGTATCGACGGATACACAGGCGTCGCTCCTCTGGTTGGCGGCGTTGCGAATGTCTGCGTCGTGCGTGAGTTGAAGGGGCCGTGGTCTCATGGGTCTCGGGGCGACGAAATCATCCGCGACGCGGTGGCCGGCAACGCAGGGCTGCGGCAACGCTTCGCGCGGGCGCGGCAGGTCTCGGCCGTCACCACACTCGGGCCGCTGGCCGTCGATACGATCGCGGCAGGACGCCCCGGCCTCCTGCTGGCTGGAGATGCGGCGGGCTTCGTCGACCCGATCACGGGCGATGGATTACGGTTCGCCTTCCGAGGTGGAGAGCTCGCAGCAGCCGCTGCGCTGGCGGAGCTCGAAGGCGGCCCGCTCCAGGCCCACGAGCGGCTGCGGTCGGCACGGGCGCGCGAGTTCTCCGGCAAATGGCGATTCAATCGCGCTCTCCGCTCGCGGATCGCGTCGCCGCGCGGCATTGCCCTGACCGAAGCGCTTGCGACGTGGTGGCCGGCCTCGGTCGGCATGCTCGTCGGCATCGCGGGTGACGTTCATCTTGCCCGGGGCTGACCATGTCCCCGGTTCTCATTGCATCGCTCGGATCGCTGGCTGTTTTCGGCATGATGTTCGTCGAGTGGTGGATTTCGATGCGAAACGAGCGTCGGCTGCGGGATGCCGGGGCGATAGAGCCGGCTCAGGACGTGTATTCGACAATGCAGTGGGCATATCCGTCCGCATTTGCCGTGATGGCGCTCGAGGGTGCGATTTTCGGCTCGGGTTCCGTAGTGACGACATTTGCGGGGGCATTGCTCATGATGGCGTCCAAGGCGTTGAAGTTCTGGGCCATCGCCTCGCTCGGCTGGCGATGGACCTTCCGTGTTCTGGTGGTTCCCGGAGCGCCGCTCGTGGGCCACGGCCCCTACGCGATGTTGCGGCATCCGAACTACGTGGCCGTCATTGGCGAG
>DATAFJ010000090.1:0-26986 GCA_036257535.1 Vicinamibacterales bacterium
CGGAAGGGAGAAACGCTGAAAGCATCTAAGCGTGAAACCCTCCACAAGATGAGATCTCCCAGCCCGCAAGGGCTCTGAAGGCTCCTGGAAGATGACCAGGCAATAGGTCGGGTGTGGACACGCGGCGACGCGTGAAGCTGACCGATACTAATCAGCCGTGCGGCTTGACCATAAGATTTGTTTCTGCGTGAGGTCGTGGAAACTACCGTTTGCAGGATATTCAGTTGGCCCGCCGTCGCTTCGGCGAGGGCGGGTCGCGCAGCCGGGCGCATGTCCCGGCTCCGCATCGTTCTCTCTGATCTTTGATATCGACGATTCACCAATCGTCACCGCGTTTCCCGGTGGTCATAGGAGCAGGGTCACACCCGTTCCCATTCCGAACACGGAAGTTAAGCCTGCTACCGCCGATGGTACTGTGCGGGATAACTGCATGGGAGAGTAGGTCGCTGCCGGGGATAATCTCAACGCCCGCTGTCTGATTCAGACAGCGGGCGTTTTCATTTTGGATTGCTCACTGAAACCACACCTGAGCTAGACGCGCGCCTCCCGTCGCGGTAGAGTGCCGGCGCGCCCGTCATTGCTAGCTGCCAGCCCAGGAGGCGCTACATGTGGAAGCGGGATGAGCCGGTCAAGCCGTCGAGCCCCAGCTCCGGCCGTACGGTCGAAGTAACTCCCCGGGGGCCGTTGCCCTCCGTCGAGCCAGTCGCCGCGAAAAAGCCTGAGGAAAGGGAAGTAGTGATGGATCTTGGCAAGTCGGTCGTCATCAAGGGCGAGCTCAGTGCCTCCGAAGACCTCACGCTCTACGGGCAGATGGAGGGGAGCGTGACGCTGCCGAACCACACGCTCACCATCGGTCCGCACGCCGAGATCAAGGCGGCCATTGCCGCAAAAGCGGTTGTCGTCATGGGCGCCGTCACCGGCAACGTCACGGCCGGCGAACGCATCGAGATCCAGAACACCGGCTCGGTGAACGGAGACGTCGTCTCTCCGCGTCTTGCCATCGCCGACGGCGGCAGCCTGCGCGGCAAGGTCCAGATGCCGCAGACGCGCGCGAGCCAGCCTGCGCGCGCCGCCGTCTGAGCGTTCGACCTCGCCGGGCGAAACTATTTCCAGATCCGCTCCCACCACGGCTGCGGGCGCGGTGCTGCGCCGGCCGGAGGCATCTTCCTCCGAATGTCCGCGAGGTTCCAGCCGGTAAGCGACGCGAGAGTCTGTGCCTCGTGCTCGTGCCGGCGCATCAGCTCTGACCGGTATTCGTCGCTTGCGCCGCACGACTCGCCGCCCGTCCAGGGATGGCGCAGGACGTATCGGCCCTGAAACGTCTCGCGGTCAGCCGTCTCCTGAAGCACGAGGTCGTCCGGAAAGTGCTCCTGATCGTACCGAACGTGCAGTCGCGTGATGAAGACGTCCGGTGCGGCGCCACGTCCTTCGTCGATCCAGAAGACGCCCAGCCTGCGGAGCTCGTCAGTCGACAGCGGGTCGGCCGCGCAGGGATCGCACCAGGACATGTCCCACGCATACTCAACGAAGACGGTGCGCATGTCCTGCCGGCGAACCTGTTCGCTGAACATCGCGCGGTAGAAACGTCCGAACTCGCCTTTCACGAACGTCGGCAGCTCCATGCCGGTTGGAAGCTTCACCGTCCGGTAGTTGGTCGCTTCCACGCGTCCCTTCTTCGTCAGCGTGTAGATGTACAGATCCTGCGCGCCGGCCGCATTCAGCATCCCGAGCCGGATCGGCAGCATGAACTTGGGTGACTCGTACGCGACCTGGATCTGACGTGCCCCCTTCAGCCGCTACACGGATATGAGAGGTCCTCGGGTTTAGCGTCTTCGTTCCTCGTGCTTTTCCAGTCAGCGCGAGCCGGCGTCTGCGCCGGCGAGCGCCCCCCGAAAGAGTTGGCAAACTGCTCGGGCGTGGCACCGTGCAACGCACTGTGCGGACGCACCGTGTTGTAATCGACGCGCCAGGCTTCGATCAGCGCCCGCGCGTCGGCGACGCTGGCAAACCAGTGTTCGTTGAGGCATTCGTCGCGAAACTTGCCGTTGAAGCTTTCGACAAAGGCGTTCTCGATCGGCTTGCCGGGTCGGATGAACCGCAGTTGGACGCCACGGGCAGAGGCCCACGTGTCGAGCGCGCGGCCGCTGAATTCCGGACCGTTGTCCATCACCAGGATCTCCGGCAGGCCGACCGTGTCGGCGAGGCGGTCCAAGACGCGGACGACGCGCAGACCCGGCAGTGAGCGGTCGACCTCGATCGCCACGCATTCCCGCGTGAAGTCGTCAACGATGTTGAGCGTCCGAAACCCGCGGCCATCGGCGAGCGTGTCGGCCATGAAATCCATCGACCAGCGTTCGCCGCGCCGGCTCGGGACGGGCAAGGGCACGCGCTGGGCGCGCGTCAGGCGCTTGCGGCGACGACGCCGGACCTGCAGGCTGGCGGCGCGATAGACCGCGTACACCCGTTTGTGATTGACGTGGAGTCCTTCGCGGCCGACCAAGGTATGCAACCGGCGGTAGCCAAAGCGCGGACGATCCGCGGCGTGGACCTGCAGCCGCTCGCGCAGACGGGCGTTCGTGGGATCGACTCGACGTTGATAGCGCCACGTCGCCGTGCTCAGGCCGATGAGCCGACACGCCCGTCGCAAACTTGTGCCCAGCGCTCGCAAGCGCCCCTGACCTGCCCGGCGATTTTCGGACCAGCTAAAGCTTGAGAGAATGGCGCCCTCGGGCCACTGAGGGAGCCATGAAGAAGACACGATTCACAGAAGAGCAGATGGTCACGATCCTCCGGGAGGCGGACGCGAAGCCAGTCCCCGAGGTCGCCAAGAAGCACGGCGTCAGCGCCCAGACGATCTACGGCTGGCGGAAGCACTTCGGTACACTCGAGCCCGCGGATGTGAAGCGGCTGCGGCAGCTCGAGCAGGAGAATAGTCGGCTGAAGAAGCTGGTGGCCGATCTGACGCTCGACATCGACGTGCTGAAAGAGGTGTCTCGAAAAAAATGGTAGGCGCACGCGTGCGCCGGCAGCAGGTCGCGTTTGTCCAGACGCGCGGCCTGTCGCGCCGCCGCGCGTGCGCCTTGCTCTCCGTCGCGCGGTCCACGCTCGGCTACGTGTCGACCCTCATCGCGCGCGACGCGAGCGTCGTGCCACCGATGAAAACACTGGCCGCGCAGTATCCGCGGTACGGCTATCGCACGATCCGGATCTTCCTCGAGCGCCAGGGGCACGCCCTCGGCGTCGACCGCATGTACCGGCTGTGGCGGCAGGAAGGCTTGCAGGTGCCGAAGAAACGGCCCCGTCGGCGAGTGGCCGCCAGTCGCCCACGACCGTTGCCGCCGATGGCGATCAATCACGTGTGGGCGTACGACTTCGTGGTCGACACCTGCGCGGACGGGCGCAGCCTGAAATGCCTCACGGTGATCGACGAGTTCACGCGCGAGTGCCTGGCCATCGATGTGGCCGGGGGGATTCGGTCCGGCCGCGTCATCGAGGTCCTGACGCAGCTCGTCAGCCTCCATGGCGCCCCGCAGTACCTCCGCTCGGACAATGGGCCGGAGTTCGTGGCCCGCGCGATTCTTCGCTGGCTCCAGGCCGCCCAGATCGAGACGGCGTTCATCGACCCGGGCAAACCGTGGCAGAACGGCACCGACGAATCCTTCAACGGGAAGCTGCGCGACCAGCATCGCTCGTTGCAGTGGTTCCGCAACCGCGTGGACGCCAAGGTGCGCATCGAGCAGTGGCGCCTGCATTACAACGAGGTTCGGCCGCACTCGAGTCTCGGGTACTTGACGCCGGCCGCCTTCAAGGCGAAGCATTTGGCGGACGTTGACGGGGGGCGCTCGCCGGCGATGCCGGCTCGCGCTGACATGACGAAGAACGAAGAACTACTAACCGGTCCGATCAGCGCCATTCTCCAGTAGCGACTGGTCCGAAGAAATCCGGCAGGTCACCCCACCGCCTCGCGCCGTGCGATGGGGCCTACCACTTTTTTGCCACCACCGCTTTCAACGCCTGGATGTCGAGCGTCTGTTCCGCGACAATGTGTTTCAGTCGGCGGTTCTCGTCCTCGAGCTGCTTCAAGCGTTGCATCTCACTGAGCTCCATCCCGCCGTACTTCGCCTTCCAGCGGTAATACGTCTGCTCGGTGATCCCGTTCGCGCGACACAGGTCGGCGACCTTCCGGCCGGCTTCGCCTTCCTTGACGATCGCCAGGATCTGCTCGTCGGTGAATTTGCTCCGTTTCATCGGTCCTCCTTTGGAACGGAGGACCTCATCTTACCTGTGGCGGATCAGAGGGGGCAGGTCAGATCGGCCTCAGATACGAGAAACCGAGCTTGGCCTGCTCCTTGAGATTCACCTTCGCGACGAAGAAACGCATGGTCTGTTTTAGATAGCTTCCGAGCACGGGGCCGGCGCCGGCCGGTATCCGGTAGCCGTTCTCGCGAAGCCATGTCTCGAGCCCGCTGCTCTGGGTTGCGGAAAGAATGAGGATGTCGTACTCCCCGACTGTGTACTGCGCCTCGATCGTGACCCCCAGAGCCTGCGACCGGCCGCGATCGAGCGACCCTGCGCTCGCGGCCATCTCGGCGGGGGTCTGCTTCATGGTGTAGCGACGCCGGTCGCACGGGTTCGGATCGAAGTACTCAACCAGCCGCGGAGCCGAGTACGCATCGAGATGATCGACGAGTGCCTTGTCTCCCACGTTGATCTGACCTCTCTGAATCGGCGTCGGCACGGGAATGACGACGGCGAACGCCTCAGGTCTCCCTTGAAATCATTCACCATCGTCATGACGGTGCGGTCACCGTCCCGGACGAGCACGACCTGGGAGGCCTGGTTGAAGAGTTTCGTGTCGGCCTTGGCGACGTAGAAACCGCAGAACGCGAGGGCCGGACGTGCACTGACCGACGCGAGGGTGACGACCGCGAGAATGGAGGCAACGCGTGTGAACCGGCCCATGACGGTTCTCCTTTCGGTTGGGGCGCGCCGCCACTCGTAGCGGCCGCCGGGCAGAAGCCGATCGACGAGAGGCACGAGGAGCGAGCAGGCTGCGAGAGACCACAGGAGGCCGTTCGTGCGGAACAGCCTGAACTGCACGTAGTAGGCGCCCAGCGCCACGAGCGCCGCGAACAGGATTCGTCCCGCCCGTGAATCGGGCGTGGTTCGCGGATCGGAGATCATGAAGAACGCGAAGAGCACCTCGAACTCCAGCGCAACGAGGCCGTAGCCGAGGAGCGAGCCGAGAACGGCGATCTGATAGACGCGAGCGTCGATTCGGGCCACCGTCCCTTAGAACGGGGCAGGCGGGATTCCTTGCAGGTCCCTTGGCCCTCTCAGGTGCGGTGTCCGGAGTTCAGGACGGTTTGGTAATACTCCTCATACATCGGAACGATCCGCTCGAGGCAGAAGCGCTTGCGCACGGTCCGGATTGCCGCCTCCGAGATCCTGCGGCGTAACGCCTCATCGGTCAGGACCGCGGTTGCGGCTTCGGCCATACCGTCGACGTCTCCCGTCGGTCGCAGGAAGCCGTCGGTCGAATCCGAAATCACTTCAGGCAGCCCGCCGACGTCAGAGGCGACGACGGGGACTCCGCAGGCCATCGCTTCCAGCGCGGCGAGGCCGAAGCTCTCCTGAACGGACGGCAGCAGGAACACGTCTGCCACCGAGAGGAGGGCTACCATGTCCTGTTGCTCGCCGAGGACGATGAGGGTGTCCTCGAGCCCCGCTGCCGCGACCTGCCGTATTGCCGGTTCGAGATCCGGCCCGGACCCCACGAGTGCGAGCCGCGCACGCACCCGTTTCCTGATGCGCTGAAAGATCTCGACGACCGCCCCGACCCGTTTGACAGGACGGAAGTTCGACGCGTGGAGGACCAGTGCGTCGAACCGATCCGGCGGGCAGAGCCTCGCTCGCAGCTCGGCATCGGGCGTCCGCCGATAGCGCGCGCAGTCGAGAAAGTTCGGAATCACGGTGATCGGCGAGCGCACTGGCAGCGTCTGGTAGGTGTCCGCCTTGAGGCTCTCGGAAACCGCGGTCACGCCATCCGAGCAGTCGATCGAAAATGCCACCGCCTCCGCGTACGACGGGTCGCTGCCGACGAGCGTGATGTCCGTCCCATGCAGCGTGGTCACGATCCGCGGAACGGGCCGCGCGCCGGTGCTTCTCAGGATCTCCCGTGCGAGATAGGCGGCCGTTGCGTGGGGCACCGCGTAGTGGGCGTGGATGATGTCGAGCCGTTCCCGGCGCACGAGCTGCACGAGGCTTGTGGCAAGCGCGAGCAAGTACTGCGATTCGTGAAAGAGCGGGTAGCCGGGCGTCTCGACGCGATGGAACGTGACAGTCGACGGCTCGGCAGGCAGCCTGAAGGGCGGATCGCTGCTAAGAAGGTGCGCCGCATGGCCGCGCGCCCCCAGCGCCAGCGCCAGCTCGGTTGCGACGATGCCGCTGCCGCCGAGCGAGGCGTAGCAGATGATGCCGATTTTCATGAGGGGTCAGACCCCTTTGAAGAGGTCCGCCCGGACGATCGGCTCGCGCACGACGACGGCCTCGGCGAACGCGACGCCGGCGAGCGCGCCGTAATGCGCGTCGCGGCTCTCGATCAGCTGGAGAAAGCGCGGAGAGGTGAGCCGCGTCTTGCGTGCATCCGCGCCCGCGGGTTGGAATTGGCTCCGATGGCACGCGAGCGCGCGCCGTTTCAACTCGTACTCGGCCGACACGTCAATCAGGAACGACGGCCGGGCGCCTCCGTTGCTCGAGTCGTCCAGGAAGTCGTCATTGATGAAGTAATAGCAGACCCAGCCATCCTGCCAGGGCTCCCCGGCCGCCGAGTACCGGCGCAGCCGGCTCTTGAACGCTGCTTCGGCCAGGACGCGGCTTGCGGCGACGTGATCCGGGTGCCGATCGTTCCAGTGAGGTATCGCGATCGCACGAGGGCTTGCGGCGCGGATCAACTCCACTGCCGCTCGCATCTGGTCGGCCGTCCCCGTGATCCCGCCGTCGGGCCACTCGAGATTTCGCCGCCATGCGGCGCCGAGGACCGCGCGCGCATCCTCGGCTTCGCCCAGTCTCTCCTCCGGCGTGCCGTTAGTGCCGAGCTCGCCGCGAGTGAGATCGCACAGTCCCACGCGCATGCCGCGTGAGGCGTGCTTGGCGATGCTGCCTCCCAGACCGATTTCGAGATCGTCGGGATGCGGCCCGAACACGAGAAGATCGACGGCTGTGTTGCGTTGATCCACGAGATACCCGGCGAGCTATTCTAGAACGGTCGACCGACGACCGGGTTTCGAGATGGAACGCGTTGTGATCCGTCCGGCGTTCGAGGACTGGCGGCGAGCTGCCCGCGCCCTGCTCGCCGCCGGCGCCCGGCCGGAGTCGGTCGTCTGGATCGAGTCGCCGGATGCGGTCGGGACGACGAGTATCGCCGGCGAAGGTGCCGCGCCCGCGCAATTCTCGGTTCCCCGCGAGTTCGTGGCTGCAGCCGAACGTGTCGCCGTCCACGCTGATCCCTCACGGTGGGGGCTGCTCTACCGCGTTCTCTGGCGGATCGTCCATGACGATCGCCTGCTCCTTCAGCGCGAGCTCGATCCGGATGTGATGGAGCTTCACAGGCTCGAAGGACGCGAAGCCTCCTGTGTGCGCGCCCGGACGCTGACTCCTCGACCGGCCGGTCTGCTCGACGAGCTGCAGGAGAAACCAGCGACGGCGTTCTTTCCCGAGCAGCGTACGCTCGCGGCGCTTCGTGACGCGGCCGGGGGCTGCACCGCCTGTCCGCTCTACAAGAACGCGACGCAGACGGTGTTCGGCCTCGGGCCACCCGGGGCGCGCGCGATGTTCGTCGGCGAGCAGCCCGGCGAGCAGGAAGACCTCGCCGGCAAACCGTTCGTCGGGCCGGCGGGCGAGGTGCTGACGCGCGCGCTCGCTGAGGCCGGTATCCCACGAGACGACGTGTACATCACGAACGCCGTGAAGCACTTCAAGTGGGAGCCGCGCGGAAAGCGAAGGATCCATCAGACGCCGCGGGCTCCCGAGATCGACGCGTGCCGCCCGTGGCTCGAAGCCGAGATCGAGGCGCTCAAGCCGAGCGTCCTCGTCTGTCTGGGATCGACCGCCGCCCAGGCGCTGATGGGGCCGCAGGTCCGCATCATGCGCGATCGCGGCGTCGTCTTTCAGAGCCGCTGGGCGCCGTGGGTGATGGCCACGGTGCACCCATCCTCCATCCTTCGCGCGGATCCGGGCGCGCCGCAGGATCGCGCCTACGCAGACTTCGTCGCCGATCTCCGAAAGGTGGCGGCGCGTTTGAGCGAAGTACGCGTCGGCTGAGCGATCTTCTCGCCGGGGGCCCCTGCCCCCCGGAGGGCCTGGTATCGGAAGCAGTCGACGACGTGGTCGTTGACCATCCCGGTCGCCTGCATGAAGGCGTAGCAGATCGTCGATCCTACGAAGGAGAATCCACGCTTTCTCAGATCGCGGCTCATCGCGTCGGACTCTTCGGTGCGGGCTGGAATGTTCTTGTGCGCCTTCCAGGCGTTCACGATGGGCCGGCCGCCGACAAACTGCCAGATGTAGGCATCGAAGCTGCCTGCCTCTTCGACCACCTGAAGAAACGCGCGTGCGTTCTTGACCGCGCTCTCGATCTTCAGGCGGTTCCGGACGATGCCTGAATCCGCGAGGAGCGAGCGGATTCTGCGGGCATCGTAGCTCGCGACCTTTCGCGGATCGAAGGCGTCAAACGCCCGCCGATACGCCTCGCGCTTGCGCAGGATCGTGATCCAGCTCAACCCGGCCTGCGCCCCTTCGAGCACGAGCATCTCGAATAGCCGCCGGTCGTCGTGGAGCGGTACTCCCCACTCGGTGTCGTGGTAGGCGAGGTAGAGGGGATCCGAGCCCGCCCACACGCAGCGGTGGATCTTGTCAGTCGAGTCGGCCATCGCTATAGCGTAATTCATGAAGCTATGAGCTGTGAGCTGTGAGCTATGAGGTGCCGCGGGTGCCGAGTCGCTGCATGAACCGACGTATCATCCGCGAGATCTGGTTTCCTTCGTCTATCAAATCCCCGACGGGGTGCACCTGAAGCGTTGGGTAAAGCCGCTGGCACAACTCAAGGGCGGTGAGAACCTCCTTGAGGGATCGGTACGCATAGCTGAGAAACCGGCCGAACTCTACGTCAGTCGTGCAGCCCGTTCCTTCGGCGACGTTCAACGGTACAGAGGTCGCCGCCTTTCGTAGCTGCGCCGCAAGGCAGTAGCGCTCCCCTGGAGGCAACTGCGCCGTAAACGCGTAAATCTGCACAGCGTTACGCCATCGCCCTTTTCCAGATATCGAGCTGGTGATAGTCCCGCATAGCTCATAGCTCATGGCTCAGAGCTCAGAGCTCAGAGCTCAGCGCTCAGAGCTCACAACTCACACAGACTCCTCATCGATCCCGGGCCTGATGAACGCGCGAGCGTCGGGGAAGCGGCGTTCCACTTCAGCCGTCAGCCGCTCGAGGCGCAGCAGCAGACGATCGATCCTGCTGTCGTGAAGCTTGGCCTGAAGTTGCCGCAGCGCCTTTCGCGAGCGATCCATGCCGATCAGCGCTACTTTGGCCGACCCCTGCGCATCGTCTGCAAGACCCGGCTTGCCCCGCTGCGACATTGCGGCGCTGGCGAGAGCGCGATAGATCTTGACCGCGATGAGCGCGTGGTACCAGACGACGACCTCGATCGAGGCGGGTGTACGGCCGGCGCGTCCGGTGCCGGGCGGCGGGAATGATGGAGCGACCGCCATGAGGAATCGCGCGGTCTCCATCGCGTACTCGCGTCCGCGCCGCTCGAGCGGATCGTCTATGACGGGAGGGTCCAGCGATGCGCCGATCGGTTGCAGGCTGGCAATCTCGGCGAGCGGCGTGTCCCCTCCCTCGGCCTGGACGACGTCGCGCGAGAACGAGATCATGTCGTTCACGCTCGCGGCGAGATCTTCGAAGATGTCGCCCGGGCGGCGCTGTTCCTGATCCCTGAGGCATTTGTAGGCCAGACATCGCTCGGTATGGGGGCAGTAGGTGCACCATTGGTCGCAGTAGTTATAGATGCCCGGGACGAGCGACGGATCGGCGGCGAGCTCGACGAAGCGGGGGTTCATGCATGGGCCTCCTTTTCGAGCGCTTCGGAGCAACGGGAGTGCCGCGGCCGATTTGGCCGGTTTGCGCGCGAGCGGGGACGGGAGCTTAGAAAAGTTGCGTACCGCCGGCTGGGTCCGCCGTGAAATATCGATCGCGGCGGCTGGCGCCGAACTTGCCGGAGTCGGTGCTATTCTCCTGCGCATGTCGCACCGTGTGGCGCTGCCGGCCGTCTTCGTGCTCGCCTGTGCTGCACTCGCCGGGCAGTCGAGCCTGCCCGCACCCGAGTCGGTCCTCGGGTTCAAGGTGGGCGCCGACTTCACGCTCGCGAACTACGAGCAGTCGATTGCTTATTTCCGCAAGCTGGACGCCGCCAGCGATCGCCTGACGCTCATCGAGATCGGCAGGACGTCGCTCGGGCGGCCCTGGCAGGTCGCGCTCGTGTCGAGCCCCGCGAACCTCGCCGGCGTCGAGAAGTACCGCGACATCGCCGTCCGTCTGGCCAGCCCCGACCGGCTCACGGACGACCAGGCGCGGCAGCACGCCCGCGATGGGAAGGCGATCGTCCACATCGACGGCGGGCTGCACGCGACCGAGGTCGCTGGCGCGCAGCACACGATCCAGCTCGCCTACGACCTGGTAAACGGCGCGGCCGACCCGAAGATTGCCGCGATTCTCGACAACGTGATCGTCATGCTGTGGCCGTCGCTCAATCCGGACGGGCAGACGATCGTCGCCGACTGGTATCGCTCGAACGTCGGCACGCCGTACGAAGTGGCGTCGCTGCCCGAGCTCTACCAGCGTTACGTCGGTCACGACAACAACCGTGACGCGTACATGTTGAACATGATCGAGTCGCGGGAGGTCGGCCGCACCTGGCGCCGGTGGGAGCCACAGATCGTCTACGTGCACCACCAGTCGTCCCCCTTCCCGACACGCATCTGGCTGCCGCCGTTCGCAGAGCCGATCGCGACGCAGGTGCCGCCGATCATGTCGCGGACGGTGAACATGATCGGGATGGCGATTGCGCGGAGCCTCGAAGAGCGCGGCCAGGTGGGCGCGACGCACATGGGCACTGGCTTCGACGCCTGGTATCCCGGGTACATCGACTATCTGCCGATGCTCCAGAACGTCAACGCGTTCTGGACCGAGACGGCGCTCTACCGTTACGCGACGCCGCATCTCTACACGATCGCCGACTACCCGCGCGACATGCGCGACCTCCGGCCGCAGGCGCTGTACGCCAGCCCCTGGCGAGGTGGATGGTGGCGGCTCCGCGACGCCGTCGACTACATGCTCACCGCGTCGATGTCGGTCCTCGACTACGCCGCGAAGTACAAAGAAGAGCTGCTGTTCAACCGGTATCAGGCCGGGCGGGATCAGATCAGAAAGTACGAGCGCGAGCCGCCGTTCGCCTACTTCATCTCCGAGCGACAGCGCGATCCGGTCGCGGCGGTCGAACTACTGCGCCGGCTGGCGTTCAACGGCGTGCGCGTGCACAAGCTCTCGGCGGCCGCCACTCACGAAGGCGTGACGTACCCCGCCGGCACGTGGGTCATCGCGATGAATCAGCCCTTTGGAGAGCTGGTCCGCCAGCTCTTCGACGTGCAGGTCTATCCGGATCTGCGCGAGTTTCCGGACGGCCCGCCGGAGCAGCCGTACGACGCCGCCGGCTGGACGCTGCCGCTGCAGATGGACGTGCGGGTGGTCGAGGCGCGCTCACCGCTGACCGCGGATTTCCGCGCCGCGATGCGGCCGCTCGGCACTACGCAGCCGATCACGACGAACGGCAACGGGCAAGGCACCGATCAACGGAAAGAGGATGCGGCCTCCTTCGACAGCGTTCCGGGCGAGGGATTCGACACGCACCCCGTTGCAGCGGCAATCGTTCCTCCAGCGGGGGAGATCACCGGCTCGGGTCCGGCGTTCGCCGTCGACCCCTCGCAGAACAATGCGTTCCGCGCGATCAACGCTGCATGGAAGGCGGGCGCGTCAGTCCGACTTGATGCCGGCCGCGCAGGCGGCGCCCGGTACGTCGTCACGGGCGCGGGTGCCGCCGCGGGCGGCTGGGTTCGACGTTTCGCGCTCCGAGCGGAGCACTCGGCGGCATCGGGAGTCGAGCTCGGGAAGCCGCGAATCGGGCTCTATCAACCATGGACTGCCAGTATGGATGCCGGCTGGACCGAGTGGCTGCTCGAGCAGTACGCCTTCGACTTCGTCAACGTCCGGAACGCCGACATCCAGTCAGGCGCGCTTCGCGATCGCTTCGACGTGCTCATCCTGGCGGACGAGCGGCCGGCGTCAATCGTCGACGGCTTCACGCCCGGCTCGGTTCCGCCGCGTTACGAGGGCGGGATCGCTGCGCGCGGCGCGCGCGCGATCGACGCGTTCGTCCGCGGCGGCGGCACGCTCATGTGCCTGAACCGGAGCAGCGAATTCGCGATCGATCGCCTTCAGCTTCCCGTGACGAACGTCACCGCCGGTCTCAAGCGGCAGGAGTTCTTCGCGAGCGGATCGATTCTGCAGGTGACGACCGACCCGGCACATCCGGTGATGGCCGGCATGCCCCAGCAGGCGGCGATATTCTTCGACGGCAGCCCCGCGTTTCAGACGCAGGAAGGATTCCGCGGCGCCGTGCTCGCGCGATACCAGTCGACGGGCTCACCGCTCTTGTCCGGCTACCTGCTCGGCGAGAAGGTTCTCCAGGGCCATGCAGCCGCGCTCGACGTTCGCCACGGCGACGGCCATGTCATCCTCATCGGCTTCCGGCCGCAGTGGCGCGGCCAGCCGTTCGGCACGTTCCGCGTGCTCTTCAACGCGGCGCTCTTTCACGGCGCGCCCGCCGCCAGCGCAAAGCAGCTCCAGTGAGCGCAAAGCCATACTCACCGTTCGAGTTACGGAGCCGCACATGATCAAGGGCATCCATGGCCTCTTCTATTCCTCGAAGCCAGAGGAGCTGCGGGCATTCCTGCGCGACAAGCTGCGTCTGCCGTTCAGCGACGTCGGCGGCGGCTGGCTGATCTTCGATTTCAAGGAGGGCGATCTCGGCGTGCATCCGACCGAAGGGGCCGACGGCGCTCGGTCCGGGCAACACGACATCTCCTTCTTCACGGACGATGTCGAGGGCACGGTCGCCGAGCTCGAGCGCCGCGGTGTCAGGTTCGACGAGCCCATTGCCGATCATGGCTACGGATTCGTAACGCACTTGACGATGCCTGGCGGCGTGCGGGTTCAGCTCTACGAGCCGAAGTACGTCAAGCGGACGAAGAAGGCGGTGCGGGCGTCGAAACGGGCGAAAGCGCCGCGCGCGCGCTCGAAGAAAGCGACCCGGCGCAGGTGACGCGCCGATTCAGCAGAAGCGCTACCGAATTCCCTCGATGAGGTAGAGATCCGACAGGAAGTGTGAGGCGGTATAAGCATGCCCCCTGCCGTCCGGAGTCAGGCGGACAGGATGGAGCCGCCACAGACCCGCCCGATCGACGGGTCCGAGCGTCGTAAAGGGACGCAGGCCGCCGCCCTCGATTTCCAGTCGGCTGATGACTACGGGAACGTCCCCCATGCGGTACACGTACAGCGCGCGGCCCTCCGCAGTCCATCCGATCAACGTGTAGTCCGGGTAGGCGCCAGGCACCAGCCGGGCGCCTCCACCGTCGAGCGAATAGATCCGGAGTCCACTGGTGCCCTTGATGGCGACCCGCCGTCCGTCGGGTGACAGCCTGAAGGAATCCGCGGCAACCTGCGGGTCGAACTCCCGAGGGCAGTGATTCGTCCGTCGTGAGGATCTCATCCTGGCGGTTCGTCCTGACGTCGGCGATCCCGAGCGCCAGGCTTTTGCCCCTCGTTCTCGCGAACACGAAGCGCTGAGAGTCCGGAAGCCAGTCGGCCCAGAGAACCGGACCGAGTTCCCGGAATTCTCGCGATTCCCCGGCTCCTGTCGGTACGAGCGTCAGCGCGGCGTCGGGAGTGGCCTGAAGCCGGACGAGTACAGCCGTGCCGTCCGGCGCGAGCGCACTCCACGGGATCCAGTGATCGGAATGCGCCAGGAGAAGGGGCGCCGGGTCGTCGTTCCGCTTGAGCCTGAGGCCATCGGCGTCGGCATAAACGACGACTGACGCGTCGTCCGAGATGTCGTGAAGAAACGCGTTCAGATCTATCGTGGAGATGATCTGATCGCTGAGGCTGCCGGAACGCCGTGTTGACACGGCCTGGTGCTGAACCATATGTCCGACGAGCACCCGGCCATCTCTTGCGGCATCGAACAGCTCGAAGGATTTCGGCAGTTGCAACAGCACGCGTTCACGTCCACCGAGCGACGCCGCATGGAGCCCGAGCGTCCTGTTTCTCAGGGGGGCCGTGGTGAACCAGATCTCGTCGCCGTCAGGGCGCCAGGCGAGTCCCCTGGAGGTGATCTGCCACCCCTCGCTGATGATCCGCCGGTCCCCTGCGGTCGATACAGTGATAACACGGCTCGTATCGGACGACCGCTCGAAGAGGGCGACCCGTTGCCCGTCGGGTGACACGCGCGGCGAATGGAGCATCGCTTCACGAGTGGCATGCAGGACTCGGCCGACCGGAAACTCCAGCCTGCTCTCGCCGTCCACCGTCCTCACAATCGCCAGCTCACGCCCGTCAGGCGACCAGTCTGCGCCGTGAACACCGGAGGTCAGTTCTCGCGGGGCGCCTCCTGCCAGATCCGCACGTGCGAGGGTGCCGACCCTCAGATACGTGAGGATCCAGCGAGGATTGAGGAGCAGCGCCATCTCGCCGCTCCGTGATACCGATAGCAGCGCAGCCGGGGGAAAACCCAGCGAGCGGGCCTGGACGCTGCCGATCCGGGACGAAAAGAGCTCGACTGGCTGTCCATCCCAGCTCGCGCTATACGCGATCGTCTGCCCGTCCGGCGCGAACCGCGCCGACCATACAGTCCCTCGTCGCGATGTCAGGTTCTGGTAGGTTGGGGGCGGGACGTCGCGCGCGCGCAGCAGACCGAGCGCCGCCGCTGCTAGAACACCGGCTGCAACCAGGAGCCGGGTGCCGCGACGACGAAAAGTGGGGACGCCGGTCGCGCGGGGTGCGTCGACGTCGAGCTCGATGAGAAAGAACTCGACGTCGCGGGCCGACTGCAATCGCTCTCCCGGCTCGCGGGCCGTCATTCTGCCCACGAAACGCGCGACGCGTGGCGGCGCCAGCGCGGGATCCAGCGCTGGAACCTCGGCTGCGAGCGACGCGGCGAGTGTCTCGACCGTCGTCGCACGGCGGAAGGGCTGGCGGCCCGTGAGCATCTCGTACAAGACGACGCCGAGCGCGAAAATGTCAGATCGGGCGTCCGGTTGCGCGCCGGCGATCTGTTCGGGCGCCATGTATCCAACGGTTCCGACCAACGCCCCGGGCGAGGTCGCGACCGTCTCGAGCCGCGTGGCTGCGGTTGCATCCGACAACCTGACGACGCCTGCAATGCCGAAGTCGAGCACTTTGAGGCGGCCGTCGCGAGTGACGAACACGTTTTCCGGCTTCAGATCCCGATGAACGATCCCGCGGTCGTGCGCCGCTGCGAGCGCTCGCGCGAGTTGAGCGGCCCAGTCGAGAGCGCGCTTCAGGGGGACCGGGCCTCGCTGAATGATCTGACGCAGCGATTCGCCCTCCAGCAACTCCGACACGATGTACGGCAGATCCGGATCGGTTCCGACGTCGTGGACCGTCAGGATGTTGGGATGGTTGAGGCCGCCGGCGGCGCGCGCCTCCCGCCGGAACCGTTCCAGCCGCTGGTGGTCGGCGGCGTAGGAAGACGGAAGGATCTTGATGGCAACGTCGCGCTGGATGCGCGAATCGTGAGCGCGGTAGACCTCTCCCATGCCTCCCGCGCCGATCAGTTCTCGAAGCTCGTATGGTCCCAGGCGCGTGCCGATCGCGAGCGCCATCTTCCCGCATTATACGGGCGCGTCGCTTGGGCGTACGCGGGCGGCGTGTGATAGGTTGCCGTGCGATCAGGAGGTCCGGGCGATGGCCATGTCAGCGCGGCGTCTCACGTCTGTGTCGGTGTGTGTTTCCTGCCTGGCGGCGCTGGCGTATGCGCAGTCGGCCGCCACGCCACAGCCGCCCGCCCGGCCGCGGGCGCCGATTCAGATCGATGAGGATCGCGCGCGCCAGCTTTACGTCAGCACCGATCCGAAGGACCACTCGCCGGGGTACGATTTCCAGCGCGACATCGACGGCAAGGCGGCGACCGATCGGCGCTACGCGGAGGCGAGCCGCGGCGTGATGGATTTCAGAAAGGTCACGTACCGGAGCAGCGTGGGCGACCTCGACATCCCGGCCTACCTGTTTCAGCCGCTCACCACGCGCGGAGCGAACGGCCACGCAGCAATGGTGTGGGTCCATGGGGGCGTCCACGGCAACTGGGGCGCGAACATGTTCCCGTTCGTTAGGGAGGCGGTCGAGCGTGGCTACGTCGTCGTCTGCCCCGAGTATCGGGGCAGCACCGGCTACGGCGAGAAGCACCACAACGCGATCGACTACGGCGGCTACGAAGTCGACGATGTGATGAGCGCCGTGGATTACCTGAAGACGCTGCCGTACGTCGATGCGGAGCGGCTCGGCATCATGGGCTGGAGCCACGGCGGCTACATCACGCTCTTCTCGGTCTTTCGTGAGACGACGCCGTTCAAGGCGGCGGCCGCGATGGTTCCGGTCACGAATCTCGTCTTCCGGCTGTCGTTCAAAGGCCCGAGATACCAGCACGGCTTCTCGACGCAGTCGCGAATCCGCGGCCTCCCGTTCGAGAAGCCCGAACTCTACATCGAGCGGTCACCGCTCTATCACGTCGACAAGCTGAAGGTACCGCTGCTCGTGCACGTGGCGACGAACGATACCGACGTGAACTTCGTCGAGGATCAGCAGATTATCGACGCGCTGCGCTCGCGCAAGCCGGATCTGGCAGAGACAAGAATCTATGTCGATCCACCGCCCGGTCCGGCTAGCGGCGGCCACACGTTCAACCGGCGCGTCAACATGAAAACGCTCGAGCGAGACGACTCCCCCGAGCAGCGTGACTCGTGGAACCGCACGTGGACGTTCTTCGAGTGGCACCTGCGGCCGTATCTCGACAAAGCGGCCGCGACGACGACGAACGGATTGCGCTAGGCGCCTGCTACCGGGCCGCGGTGTTCGTCTCAGAGCGTCCCAGGATCCAGCGGTCGAACCACTCGAGGTTCCGCTCCATGGTGTCCTTGATCAGCTTCGGTTCCTGGATACCGTGCGGCTGCCGAGGATAGACGACCATCTTGACGGGCACGCGCTGGCGCTGCAGCGCGTTGTAGAGCTCGTAGCCCTGCGACACCGGCACGCGGCGGTCGTCCTCGCCGTGCTGGATGAGCGTCGGCGTCGTCACGCCCTTGACGTTGAACATCGCGGAACGCGCGCGCCACTTGTCGAAGACCTCCCAGTACTCTCCGCCGAAGTAGTCGGGAATGAACCCGGGAATGTCGGCGGTACCGGTGAAGCTCATGAGATTGGTGACGCCGGCGCCAACTGACGCCGCCTTGAAGCGTTTGGTTTGCGTGATCACCCAGGAGGTCATGTAGCCGCCGTAGCTCCAGCCCATGATCCCGAGGCGCTCGGGATCCGCGACGCCGAGACTGATGACGTGATCCACGCCGGACATGATGTCGCGGTAGTCGCCGCCGCCCCAGTCCTGGTAATTCGCGTAGCGGAACTTGCGACCGTAGCCGCTGCTGCCGCGGACGTTGCACCGCAGCACGGCGTAACCGCGCGCCGCGAACAATGGAATCGGATACGGGTTCGGCATGCCGACGAATGACTGCGTGAAGACACCGGTCGGTCCACCGTGCACGACGACGAGCAGCGGCACGCGGCGGCCCTTCTGATAGCCGGCAGGGTAGGTGAGCAGTCCTTCAATCTCGAGTCCGTCGGGAGCCTTCCAGCGCACGACCTCGGTCGTGCCGAGCGGCGCTTCCGGCACGTTCTGCACGCGACTGATCTTCGTTGCGGCGAACGGCTGCAGTTTCGCAACGTAGGCTTCTGGAGCTTTGTCCGACCACGAGTGCGCGAACCCAACGGCGGTCGCCCCCCGATTGAGCATGGCCCCCCCAACATTGACGTCGGTAGGGCTGATCGGCTTCGCGCTGCCGCCGTCCACCGGAAGGGTCGACAACCGGCCGACCGTTCCATGAACTTCCTGCACGTACAGCGAACGCCCGTCCGCGGACCAGCCGAGAATCGCCGGTTGTTCGTCGAACGTCTTGGCCAGCGCACGCGGAGATCCTCCGCCCGCCGCGACGACGTGGACCCAGCCGGTGAAAGCCCAGGTCGGCGGGTTGTCGCTGGCGGAGTAGGCGACGAGGCGGCCGTCCGGCGAGAAAGCCGGGTCGGATTCGTCCGCAGCGGTTGCCGCGAGCGCTTTCGGCTCCGCCGGATCGGTGCCAGATACGGCAACGACCGAGATGTCGTTCTGATCGAAGACCTTCGGGGTCTTCTGATGCGAGAAGACGATCGTCGAGCCGTCCGGCGCCCAGTCGAGGCCAGTCACGTGCATCGTCCCGGTCGTCAGCTTCTGCAGCGCTCGCTTTCCATCAACCTTCTCGACGGGAATGACGTACAGGCGTGCGAGCTTCTCGTCGGCGTCGATCACGCGCGCGTCGCGCTTCTCTTTCGCCGCTTTCTCTTCCTCGTCGGTTTGCGGGTCCGGCATCACGAACGCGATCGACTTTCCGTCGGGCGCCCACTCGAACGTCGTGACGTTCGATTTCTCGTGCGTCAACCGCTCGGCTTCGCCGCCGCCGACGCGAATCCGGTAGAGGCTCGTCTTTTCCTTCTCCCCGCCGCGCGCCGACAGAAACGCGATCCACTTGCCGTCGGGAGACCAGCGCGGATGCGTTGCCGACTTGTCGCCTTGCGTGAGCTGGAGCGAATCCGATCCGTCCCCGGCCGCCACGTGGATATGCGACAGCCACTCGGACTTCTCGTCGTCCATGACCGCTTCCGACACGACGAACGCCGCTCGCGAACCGTCCGGGGAGGGGACGACGGGGCCGACGCGTTTGACCTTGAGCAGATCGTCCGGCGCCCAGCCCTGACTGGCGCTCCGGACGCCGCTGCCGAAAGCGAGCACGAGAAGAACGACACAGGCCGACGTAAGCGAAAAGAGGCGCCTCGACATCTGGACCTCCTGATGAGCGGACCGCAGTGTAACATCGAGCATGGCCGATCGACGCCCGGCCGCGTTCCTCCTGGCCAGCCTCCTCGCCCTCGGCATCCAGCCGCAGCCCGATCGCTCGGCCCTCCTTCGGCCTGTCTTCATCGTTGGTGGGACCCTCATCGACGGCACAGGCGCGCCGCCGCGCAGAAACGAGGGCATCCTCGTCGAAAAAGGCCGCTTCCGCATCGTCGGGTCGGAGGCGCTCAAACGTGCACCGAGGGACGCGCGCACTATCGAGGCGAGCGACAAATGGATCGTCCCCGGGTTCATCGACGGCCACGTCCATTTCTTTCAGACGGGCGGCCTCGACGCGCGGCCCGACGTCGTCCCCAACCCGAAAGGCGTCGCGTATCGCGACGTCGTCGGCGAGATTCGTCGCGCGCCGCAGAAGTACCTCAGGTCCTACGTCTGCTCTGGGATCACGGGCGTCGTCGATCCGGGAGGGCCTGTATGGATGTTCGATCTTCGCGAGAGCCGTGAGGACGACCGCCTGTCGCCGCGGCTGGCGGTGAGCGGGCCACTTCTCGCGACCTACGATCCGGCCCCGCTCGAGCTCGAAGACGACGACCCGATCTGGCTCATGGGCCGGGGGAAAGGGGCCCCCGGATCAGGTGATCCCGACGCGCAGATTGGCGGGCTCGTCGAGCGGCTCGTGCCGCGGCGCCCGGACATGGTCAAGATCTGGTTCGTGAGCCGGCAGGGTGACGACCTTGCGGCTCAGGCTGCGCTCGTGCGCTCGGCGATCACGCACATCCATGCGCGGAAACTTCGAGCGGCCGTGCACGCGACGTCGCTCGAGACGGCCCGCATCGCGGTGCAGGCTGGCGCCGACATCCTCGTGCACTCGGTCGCCGATCGCGAGCTGGACGATGAATTCGTTGCCGAAGTCGTCCGGCGCAACGTGATCTACGTGCCGACGATCATCGTCGGGCGATCGTACAGAGAGGTACGGATGCGGTCGGTGGTGTTCGAGCCGTTCGAGCGCGACTGCGCGCCGGCCGGCACGATCGAGTCGTTCGATGTCCTGAAGGATCTCCCTGAGTCGGTCCCGCCGCCGGCCGACAACACGGCGATTCTGCAGAAGAACCTGAAGCGGCTGGCCGACGCCGGCGCCACGATCGCCGCCGGGACCGACGCGGGTAATACGCGAACGTTGCACGGCCCGTCGCTCCATCGCGAATTCCTCCTCATGGCGGAGGCGGGGCTGTCGCCGATGCAGATTCTCGTATCGGCGACGTCGAACGGCGCGCGCCTGATGGGTCGGGAGGACGTCGGCCGGATCGCGGAAGGCATGCACGCAGACTTTCTGATCCTGGACGCGGACCCGCTCGCCGACATCCGCAACACGCGGAAGATCATCGCCGTGTTCCGCGGGGGAAGCCTCTATGAGAAATAAATCGCCATCGTGGCTTCTTGTGGTCCTGCTATTGACCGTTACCGTTGCCGCCTGTACGACTGCGCGACGCACCGAGGCGCCCGCCCAGGCACCGAGCACCGAGGCGCCCGCCCAGGCACCGACGACTCCGCTGCCTTCCACACCGGCTCAGCCGGCCACGCCAGTTCAGGCGGATTTCGCTGGAACGGTCCAACCGATTCTCGAGAAGCACTGCCGTCCGTGTCACTTCACGGGCGGCGTCATGTACGAGAAGCTGCCGTTCGATCGCGGCGAGACGATCCGCGAGCTGGGCGAGAAGCTGTTCACGCGGATCAGGAATCCCGAGGAGCAGGCGGTGATCCGGAAATTTCTGGCTCGTGGCAATCCCTCTGCCCCGGTTTTGCGGTAGACGATCTTGCGAGTCGTCGGCGCACACGGCTAGCATCGCGGCGTGAAGTCCACGCTGACGGCCGCATCGCCGACGGCCGAAACGAGCTTCAGGCTGTTCCTTCAATCCGAGCTCGCGCGCCGCTGCGCGAGGAACGCGCAGTACTCGATGCGCGCGTTCGCCATGCACCTCGACATCGACCACTCGACGCTGTCGCAGTGGCTCCGCGGGCGGCGGTCGCTCACCGTGCGAAGCATCGAGTCCATGGGCCGCAGGCTCGGCCTCGACGAGAACGCCATCCAGCGCTACGTCGACTACGCCGGCAGAGACGAAGGGCCCTGTTCGACGACGATGCTGTCCGCCGAGACCGTCGCGCTCATCTCGGATTGGCATCACTTCGCGATTCTCGAGCTCACGAGCCTCGGCGGGTTCCAGGCCGACAGCCGGTGGATCTCGCGCGTGCTCGACATCAGCGTGGACGAGGTCGACGTCGCCCTCCAGCGCCTCATTCGCCTCGACCTGTTGGACATGGCCGCGGCCGACCGCTGGGTCGATCGGTCCGGTGACGCGACCGTGAACATCGAGACGCTTGAGGCCGGCACGATCGAGCGGCAGCAGGGCCAGTCACGACGCCTGTCCGCATCCGCGCTGCGCTCTATCCCGATCGCGCTGCGGGAGCACAGCACGATCACGCTCGCCGTCAACAGCGAGCAACTCGCTCGGGCATTCGAGCTGAGCGCGCGCTTCCGGCAGCAGTTGATCGATCTGCTCCGCGACGGGCCCGCAGACGACGTGTATCAGATCGAGGTCGCGATCTTTCCAGTGACAACGAAAAAGAGGGAGAACCCGTATGCCGTGTCCGGTCGTGCAGTGGCAGATTCTGGCGAAGGATCCTGAAGGGGCGTCCGCGTTTTACTCGAACCTGTTCGGCTGGAACGTGTCCAGCGACAACCCGCTCGGCTACAGGATCGTGAACACTGGAGCCCCGCCGGGTATCGATGGCGGCATCTGGCCCTCTCCACGCGATGGCCATAACTTCGTTCAGCTGTTCATTCGGGTCGAGTCGGTGCCTGACTACGTCGGCAAGGCCGAGAAGCTCGGCGCTCGCGTCATCATCCCGCCTCAGACGCTGCCGGGCGGCGACGTTCTGGCCATCATGCATGACCCGCAAGGCATCCCGTTCGGCCTGATGGGGTGAACGCCGTTGCGCTATAGTCAGCGTCAAAGATATGGCGCTGCGTTCATCACGTGTGTGGAGGGTCATCGGTGCCGCGCCGGTCGTTGCATTTCTTGCCAGTGCATCGGCCGGTTGTAGCGGGGAACAGAGCGGCGAGGCGGCGCCAGGCGCCGGCGGTCCGCCTGCGATGGACGTCAAGGTCGTGACGCTTGCCGAGAAGCCGATCCCGCAGTCTTCCGAGTACATCGCGACCCTGAAGTCCCTTCGCTCCACGACGATTCAGTCGCAGGTGGAGGGGATCGTGACGCGCGTGCTCGTGGCGTCGGGCGCGCGCGTGAGACCGGGTCAGACGATTCTGCAGCTCGAGGCCTCGAAGGACGAGGCGGCCCTCAAGAGCCTCCTTTCGCGGCGCGCCGCACTCGTTGCCGAGATGGCGTTCGCGAAGCAACAGGCGGATCGCGCTACGGCGCTCCTCAGGGATGGCGCGATGAGCCGGCAGGACCTCGACCAGGCGCAGACGGCGCTCGCCACCTCCGAAGCGCAGCTGGCCGCGCTGGACGCGCAGATCAGAGAGCAGCGCGTGCAACTCAGCTACTTTCAGGTCAGAGCGCCCGTGGCTGGCGTCGTCGGCGACATCGTCGTGCGCGAGGGGGATCGCGTCACTTCTGCCACCGAGATTACAACCATTGATCAGTCCGCTGCGGCGGCCGGCAACAGGCGTGACCTCGAAGCGCACGTCTCGATTCCGCTGGAGCGCGCCGCGGATCTTCGTGTCGGCCTGCCGCTGGAGTTTCTCGACTCCAATGGCAAGGTGATCGCGACCAATAACCTCACGTTCGTGGCGCCTCGCGTGGACGAGGCCACTCAAACGGTTCTGGTCAAGAGTCTGCTGAAGGACGTTCCGGCTTCGATGCGCGTGCAGCAGTACATCCGCGCGCGGCTGGTCTGGCAGACCTCGCCCGGCCTGACCGTCCCTGTCGTCGCCGTCACCCGGATCAGCGGGCAGCACTTCGCGTTCGTCGCGGAGCCTCAGGGCCAGGGCTTCGTCGCCCGTCAGCGGCCCTTGAAGGTCGGCAGCATCCTGGGCGACGACTACGTCGTGAATGGCGGCCTCAAAGCGGGCGAGCGTCTCATCGTGTCCGGGATCCAGAAGCTCGGCGACGGCGTTCCGGTGAAGCCAGGGTAAGCCATGAGCTCTGAAGTCTGAGCTCTGAGCGCTGAGCTCACAGCTCACAGCTCACAGCTCATAGCTCAGAGCTCACAGCTCAGGACTATCAGAAATGTTCGTCGACACCTTCATCCAGCGGCCGATTCTCGCGTCCGTGTGCTCGCTCGTGATCATCCTGGCGGGCGTCGTGGCCATTCCGACGATGCCCGTTGCGCAGTACCCGGAGCTCGCGCCGCCATCGGTCAGCGTGACCTCCGTGTATACGGGCGCCAATGCCCAGGCGGTCGAGACGGGCGTGACGACACCGCTCGAACAGGCGATCAACGGCGTCGAAGGCATGCTGTACATGACGTCGTCGAGCACCAACAGCGGCGTCAGCACGATCACGATTACCTTCGACGTGACGCGCAACATCGACGTGGCGGCCGTCGACGTCCAGAACCGCGTAAACCAGGCGCTCGGCCGGCTGCCCGGCGAGGTCCGGACGACGGGCGTGAGCGTGCAGAAGGTCTCGACGAACTTCGTGCTCGGCGCGGGCGTGTTCTCGCGAAGCGGCCAGTACGACTCGCTGTTTCTCAGTAACTACATCGACATGTACATGAAGGACGCGCTCAAGCGCGTTCCCGGCGTCGGCGACGTCCTCATCTTTGGCGAGCGCAAGTACTCGATGCGGCTCTGGCTCGACCCCGGACGGCTCGCGGCGCGCCAGATCACCGCGGGCGACGTCGTCAACGCGCTGCGGGAGCAGAACGTGCAGGTGGCGGCCGGAAGCATCGGCGAGGCGCCCGCGCGTGAGAATCAGACGTATCAGATCAGCGTTCGCGCGGCCGGGCGGCTCCAGGAGACGAGCGAGTTCGAGAACATCGTCGTCAAGGCGGGCCAGGAAGGTTCGCTGGTGCGGCTGAAGGACGTGGCCCGGACGGAGCTCGGCGCCGAGGCATACTCCTCGCAGCTCCGGTTCCAGGGGATCGACGCCGTCGGTCTCGGCGTGATTCAGCTGCCCACAGCGAACGCGCTCGACGTCGAAGCGGCGGTCGTCGCGGAGCTCGCCCGGCTTTCGCGGAACTTCCCGCCCGGCGTCGAATACCGCGTGGCGTTCAACACGACGACCGTCGTCCGCGAGTCGATCACGGAAGTCTTGAAGACGCTCGCGGAGGCGATCGCGCTCGTCGTGCTCGTGATGTTCCTGTTTCTCCAGAGCTGGCGCAGCACGCTCATCCCCACGATCACGATCCCGGTGTCACTCGTCGGTGCGTTCGCCTTCGTGAAGCTCATGGGCTTCTCGATCAACACGCTGACCCTCTTCGGCATCATCCTCGCCACGGGTATCGTCGTGGACGATGCGATTGTCGTCATCGAGAACATCGAGCGGCACATCCAGGAGTACGGGAAGAGCGCGAAGCAGGCCGCATCGGATGCGATGGGCGAGGTCTTCGGCGCCGTCATCGCCACAGCGCTCGTGTTGATTGCCGTGTTCGTGCCCGTGGCGTTCTTTCCCGGCACGACCGGCCGGCTCTATGCCCAGTTCTCGCTGACCATCGCGTTCTCGGTGGCGCTGTCGGCGTTCAACGCGCTGACGCTGACGCCGGCGCTCTCCGCACTCCTGCTGCGGGGCGGGGCGGCGCACGGGAAGGGCGCGTTCTTCAAGCGCGTGGAAGGTGTGATATCAGCCGGCACGCATGCGTACGTGGGCGCGGTGCGCCGGCTGATGCGCGTGCGATGGGCCGTCGTCGCGGCGTTCGTCGCGACGCTCGGGCTCACGGCATGGGTGTATTCGAGAGTGCCTCAGTCGTTCGTGCCGGAAGAAGATCTGGGCTACTTCATCACGGTCATCCAGGCCCCGGCCGGCGCATCTCTCGACTACACGTCCGGCATCGCCCGTCAGGCGGAAGCCGTGCTGCTCAAAACGCCCGAGATCGAGGGCGTCTTCTCGGTCATGGGCTTCAGCTTTTCCGGCGCGGCGTCGAACCAGGCGTTGATCTTCTCTTCGTTCAAGCCGTACGACGAGCGTGAGGGAGACGACCATTCCGCCCAGGCGATCATCGGACGGCTTCGCGGGCCCCTTTTCGGGATTCCAGGGGCAATCGTCATCCCGTTCGCGCCGGCTCCGATTCCAGGCCTCGGCGAGTTCGGGGGATTCCAGTTCGAGGTGCTCGACCGTTCGGGCGGGCGGATCGAGGATCTGGCCGCGGCGGCGCAGGCGATGGTGGCCGCCGGCAGCCAGACGCCGTCGCTGCGCGGGCTATTCAGCAGCTTCACCGCCAACGATCCGCTCCTGCAGGTGGACCTCGATCGCGAGAAGGCCCGCAGCCTCGGCGTGCAGCTGACCGAAGTCACAACCGCGCTGCAGGTGTTCCTGGGCTCGCAGTACGTCAACGACTTCGACTTGAACAACCGGGCGTATCGGGTGTACGTGCAGGCAGATCGCCAGTTCCGGTCGGATCCACGCGCGCTTGCCGAGTACTACGTCCGGTCGGACGAAGGACGGATGGTCCCGCTGCAGAACGTCGTCCGCGTGAGCGAGACGACGGCGCCGCAGGTCATCAATCACTTCAACCTGTTCCGATCCGCGTCGATTTCGGGCTCGGCCGCGCCCGGTGTCAGCTCGGGTCAGTCGCTGCAGGAGATGGAGCGACTCGCAGGGCAGACGCTTCCCCAGGGAATGGGGTTCGCCTGGACGGGGCTCTCGGCCGAGGAAATCAAAGCCGGCCGGCAGTCGCTGCTGATCTTCGCGCTCGCGATCCTGCTCGTCTATCTCACGCTGGCCGGGCAGTACGAAAGCCTCGTGCTGCCCTTCATCATCCTGCTGGGCGTGCCGCTGGCCGTGCTTGGCGCGCTCGGAGCTCAGTGGTTGCGCGGGCTGAACAACGATGTGTATTGCCAGGTCGGACTCGTCATGCTCGTCGGCCTCGCCGCGAAGAACTCGATTCTGATCGTCGAGTTCGCGGAGCAGCTTCGCGAGCGCGGACAGTCGATCGTCGACGCCGCCATCGAGGCGGCGCGAATCCGGCTCCGGCCGATTCTCATGACGTCGCTCGCCTTCATCCTGGGCGTGCTGCCGCTGGTGTTCGCGACCGGCGCCGGCCAGGAGGCCCGTCACTCGGTCGGAACGGCGGTCGCCGGCGGCATGTTCCTCGCCACCTTCCTCAACATCATCGTCATTCCCGTGCTCTACGTCGTGGTGCAGACGCTGCGCCGCGGCGGACACAAACCAACGACAGCGGCAGGTTAGTCGCAGCGACGGCGCTTGCTCAGAGACGACGATGGACCTCAAGACCTGGACCCAACTCATCTACGCACTTCACGCGTTCAGCCTCCTCACGGGCATCCTCGGGGCCGCGACCGTGGTGGGCGCGTTCCTCACGGGGTGGCCGTCGATCATCGCGGTCATCCTGAACTACGTGAAACGATCCGAGGCGCGCGGTACGTGGCTGGAGTCGCACTTCCGCTGGCAGATCCGGACGTTCTGGTTCGGGCTGCTCTGGATCGCGCTCTGCGTGCTCTTCATCGTCGGAACTCTGGGCATCGGCATTCTCATCGCCTGGCTGCCGATGGCCATTGTGGGTCT
>DATAFJ010000098.1:0-2622 GCA_036257535.1 Vicinamibacterales bacterium
GCCTAGCTCAGCTCACGCCGATGCGCGACGCCGTCGCGACCACCAAAGCTCCGAAAGCCATCGGACCGTACTCGCAGGCGGTCGTCACGGACGGGTGGGTGTTCTGCTCCGGCCAAATCCCCATCGATCCGGCCAGCGGCCAGCTCGTACAGGGCGACATCATCGATCAGACGCGTCAGGTCCTCGCGAACCTGCAGCACGTGCTCGCCGCGGCAGGTGCGACCTTCGACGACGTGCTCAGGACGACCGTGTATCTGGCCGACATGAACGACTTCGCGGCCATGAACCAGGTGTACGCCACGGTGTTTGCGTCGCCTGCGCCCGCGCGCTCCACCGTGCAGGCCGCCCGGCTCCCCCGCGACGCGCGCGTCGAAATCGACGCCGTCGCGCGGGTTCCCCGCCTCTGAGACCTCCGGTCTGCCTGAAGGCGGACACTACCGGAATCAGTCAGCGGACCGCGCGCTCGACGTCGAGCACCCCCGCAACACCCCGTAGCGACTTCATCACCTTCTCGAGGTGCTTCAGATCGTTGATCTCGACGGTCATGTCGATGCGGCCGCGATGGTCGGGGTCGGTCGTCGCCTCGACGCTGGTGATGTTGGTGTTGATGTCGGCCACCTTCGAGCTGACGTCGGCGAGGATCCCTTTCCGATCCTCCACCTGCATGGTCAACCGCACCGTGTAGCGCGCGGCGTCCACGCCCTTGTCCCATTCGACGTCGATGCGGCGCTCCGGGTCGTACCGCATGTTCACGACGTTCGGGCACCGCGCTGAGTGGACCGAGACGCCCTTCCCACGGCTGATGTAGCCGACGATCTTCTCGCCGCGGATCGGATTGCAGCAGCGGGCGCGGAACACCATCAGGTCGTCGACGCCGCTCACCTTGATGCGGTCTTCGCCGTTTCCCAGTACCCGCCGCACGGCCGCGGCGACCTTGCCCTCGGGCGGCCGCTCCTGCAGCTGTTCCTGCGGCACCAGCTTGCCGAGTATCAGCCGGGCGGCGAGTTTCCCGTACCCGATCGACGCCAGGATCTCGTCGGTCTTCCCGCCCCCGTACTCTTCGGCGATCTTCGTCATCGTCTCGCTCTCGAGCAGCGTCTTCGGGTTCAGCCCGAACCGCCGGGCCTCCTTCTCGAAGATGCGCCGTCCGAGCTCGATGCTCCGCTTCTTCTCCTCCGCCTGGACGAAGTGCCGGATTTTGTTCCGCGCCCGCGACGTGACGACGAAGCTGAGCCAGTCGCGGCTCGGCGTATGCGTCGCCTGCGTGATGATCTCGACGATGTCGCCGTTCTTCAGTCGCGACCGCAAGGGCACCATCTTGCCGTTCACGCGCGCGCTCACGCAGCGGTGCCCCACGTCGGTGTGGATGGCGTAGCCGAAGTCCACGGGCGTCGCGCCCCGCGGCAGCACCTTCACCTCGCCCTTGGGAGTAAAGGTGTAGACCTCCTCGGGATAGAGATCGAGCTTGAGGCCCTGGATGAACTCGTGCGCGTCCCGCACCTCCTGCTGCCACTCGAGCAGCTGCCGCATCCATTGGAAGTAGCGCTCGTCGCGCTCGTCGCCGACGCGGCCCTCCTTGTACTTCCAGTGCGCCGCGATGCCCTCCTCGGCCTGCTCGTGCATCTCGACGGTGCGGATCTGCACCTCGAAGGGCGTCCCGTGCTCGCTGATGACAGAGGTGTGCAGCGACTGGTACCCGTTCGGCCGGGGAATCGCGATGAAGTCCTTGATGCGGCCGGGAATCGGCGACCACAGGTTGTGGATGATCCCGAGCGCGGCATAGCAGTCTTTCACCGACGTCGTGATGACCCGCAGAGCCGCGAAGTCGTACACCTGTTCGAGCTCGATTCTCTGCTTCTTGAGCTTCTGCGCGATGCTGAAGAGGCGCTTCGTGCGGCCTTCGATGCGAACGACCGGCACCTGGGCCTCGTCCAGCTTGGCGGCGAGCGTACCCCTCAGTTCCGCCAGGATCGCTTCAGTCGACTTTCGACGGGCCTCGACCCGCGCCCAGAGCGTCTCGTAATAGCTCGGCTCGAGGTACTTGAACGACAGCTCCTCCAGCTCGTTCTTGACCTTGCTCATCCCGAGCCGGTTCGCGATGGGCGCGTAGATGTCGAGTGTCTCCTGCGCGATCGTCACACGCCGCTCCTCGGGCAGGTGGTGCAGCGTGCGCATGTTGTGGAGCCGATCCGCCAGCTTCACCAGGATCACGCGGATGTCATCCACCATCGCCAGGAGCATCTTGCGGAAGTTCTCCGCCTGGCGCTCCTCGTTCGACTGGAAGGGGATCGCCCCGATTTTGGTAACGCCCTCGACGACGTGCGCCACTTCCGGGCCGAACCGCTCGGCGATGATCTCGATCGTGGTAAGCGTGTCCTCGACGACGTCGTGCAGCAGCCCGGCCGCGATCGCGACCACGTCGAGCCTGAGGTTCGCCAGGAAGTCGGCCACCTCGAGCGGGTGCACCATGTAGGGCTCGCCCGAGTGCCGCACCTGGCCCTTGTGTTCGAAGGCGGAGAAGACGTACGCGCGCCGCAGCAGCTCGAGATCGGCCTCCGGGCTGTACGCACGGACCTTCTCTACGACGTCTTCGAAGCGAATCATGCCGGCTGGTGTCTAAGA
>DATAFJ010000106.1:0-11938 GCA_036257535.1 Vicinamibacterales bacterium
CAGCATCCCGATGCTGAACACGAACATCGTCCGCAGGAACGGCAGGGCGTGGGCGCGGACGGCCGGCGTCGCGTGCACGATCTCGAGCAGGCTCGGCGCGAGGACGTAACCGAGCGGCGCGAGCACCACCAGCGACATGAAAAGTGAGGCGAGAAAGGCCTGATAGACGGCCCGATTGACCTTCTCGGGATCGTTGGCGCCCGCATAGCGCGATACGAGCACGCCCATGCCGGTGTAGAGCGACGCGATGAAGACGATGACGACGAGGAAGATCTGCCAGCTGACGCCGATCGCGGCGTTCGCCTCGAAGCCCACGAAGTGGCCGACGAGTGCGTGGTCGATGATTCCCTGGAGGCCTCCGATCGTATTCTGGAGAACGCTCGGCCAGGCGATCTTCCAGACCGCTGCCGAGATCGGTCCCTCGACGATCGAACGATCGTAGTGTTTGCGCGCGTGTCCAGGAAGGGGCGGCGGGTCGGCGGTCAACGCGCCCGGCGCACCAGGCTCGGCCTGCGCCGCCGCGGGCGGCGCGGGGGAGGCTTGTGGACCGGATGATGACACGGGAACGCGATCATATCACCCGGTCCACACACGTCCGTGGAACGAACGACTACACGACGGGACGCCGACCGCTCAGCAGGTTGACAACCAACACGACGGCAGCGACGACGAGCAGCAGGTGAATCAGACCTCCGCCGACGTTCGCGACGAGCCCCAATGCCCAGAGAACCAACAGAATGACCAGTAGTGTCCAGAGCACGTTGCACCTCCCGGGGTCATCGCCCCGCGCGGCCGAGTAGTGCAAGCTCAGTTCCGTTTAGAACAGACTCAACCGTAGAACATGGTTGTGTTCTTGCACCGTTGGGACGATCGGCGAGAGGTTCAAAGGACGTGGCGGAAGTACTCGCGGAATATCCGGCACCGATCGAGACCCAGGACGGCAGGACGTACATCGCGCGTGCGGTCGGCACGGAGGCGGACGACGGTCTGTGGCAGGGCTGGATTGAGTTCGTCCCACTCGACGCCGACGGCGTGCCGGTGCGCTCGCCGCGCGAGACGACGCAGCCCAACCGTCGCGATACCGAATACTGGGCAACCGGCCTCACACCTGTTTACCTGGAAGGCGCGCTGCGACGAGCGCTGAACCCGCTCCCGGCGCGGCAGGCCGCACCGAAACCGGAACCGGTCTACCAGGAACCGGCGCCGGACTTCTCCGACCCGCCGCCGGCGAAGGCGCGGGAGAGCATCCTGAATCCGTTCTCCGTGTACCAGAAAGGCGAAGCCCACCTGCGCCGCCAGCTCGGCGCGCTCTCGGCGTGGCATCTCGCGAACATCGCGGAGGCGTACGAGCTCGTGTCGGACCCGACTATTGCGGATCGGCTCTCGCAAGCAGAGCTCATCGAGCTGATCGTTGCGGGCGTCAAACGCCGAAACGCAATCCCTACACCGTAGCGCAGCCCTTTAGGGCTGCTTCAAGGCTGCTTCCGCTCAGCGACGCCAGTCGCGAACGTCCTCGACACGATCGCGCCACTGGCGGCGATTCGACCCTCCGGCGGCGGCTTGAAGCGGCGTCGCTCCTACCATCACGAGCGAGATCACCGTTGCAGCGGTCATCGACGCTTTTCGACGCATGTTTCAGCCTCCTCGTCGTTCGACGGCGCCAGGCATCTATTACTTGGACCTGGCACGGGCTCAGAGGTTACGTGGGCATCAGCCGTAGCTGAGGTCGGGATGCACGAGCCGCAGGACGAAGGAAAAGAGCGGCCGCGCCATCATGGGAAAGACCCGCCAGGCGACGAGCAGCCCCACGATTTGAAACATCGGCGTCGCCGTCACTTCGCGCATGCGCCACGAGGCCTGCGGCGGAAGAAACAGGCCGATCACCGACGCGCCGTCGAGCGGCGGCAGCGGGATCATGTTGAACGCCGCGAGCAGCACGTTCAGCACCAGCAGAATCGACAGCATCGTCCCGACCAGCGTCTCGAGCCCACCGGGCGTGATGACGAGCCGCTCGAACGTCACGCTCGGCGCCGGAACGAACCATCCGACTCCGAGCCCGACGCGGAGGAGAACGAGCGCCACCGCCGCGATGATCAGGTTGCCCGCGGGGCCGGCGGCGGCCATGATCGCGGCGCGCCGCGGATACATCGCCGCCCATCTCGGATCGTACGGCGTGCTCGCCCAGCCGATCGCCCAGCCCTGCGACAGCGCGGTCAGGAGCGGCACGACCAGCATGCCGATCGGCTCGCGCCGTATGTGAGGAACCGGCGACAGCGAGACCTGGCCGCCGTGATACGCGGTCGGATCTCCGCCGCGGTACGCCACGAGCGCGTGCATCGCCTCGTGGACGGTCGTCGAGAAGAGGAACGCGAGAAACCAGAGAAATCCGGTGACGAGGTCGGGACCGGCCATGGCGTTAGCGCGGCACCCGCTGACCGGCGATCCAGACCGACTCCAGGCTGCGCGTGTTGCGGATGTCGTCGAAGGGATTCTCCTCGAGGACGAGGAAGTCGGCTGGCGCGCCAGCTTCGAGCGTGCCGAGGCCGGGCGTCTGCAGACACGCGGCGGCGTCGGACGTCGACGCGCGCAGCGCCTGCGGCGGTGTCAGGCCTGCCTTCGTCACCATCAGCTCGAGCTCGCGGTGCTCGAAGTAGCCCTGAAATCTCGCCGGCGGGCCGGTGTCGGTGCCGAATGCAATCCGCACCCCCGCGTCGGCGAGGCGCTTCAGGTTCGCGGCTGCGACGTCGAGCGCTTTCTGATACTCGCGCGCCGCGCGGCTGGTCCGCATCGCTTCCTGCCGCTTCGGGTCGCGCAACTCCTCGACGACTTTCGGGTCAGCGCTTCGAAGGAAGAACGGATCCGAGAAGAAGTCGGGTGTCTCGCCGTAGGCGAAGGTCGATACCTCGCGCATCAGCGTCGGACACACGCAGATCATGCGCTCCTTCAGCAAGCCGATCAGCTCGGCGTCCACCGGCTGATCGCGCACGCTGTGCGCGATTATATCGACCCCGGCGCTCACGAGCGCCTTCGCATCCTCCAGATAGAAGATGTGCGCCGCAACGCGGAGCCCGCGCTTGTGCGCCTGGTCGATCACCGCCAGCGCCGCCTCGCGCGGCATCTTCGTTGCCGTCCCGAGATTGTCGTCGACGCGAATCTTGATCAGGTCGGGTTTCATCGCGGCCACGCGATCGACTTCGGCCCGGGCCTCATCCGCCGTGGCGGCCATGATGACCGGACCGGCGACGAGCAACCGCGCCAGGCCCCCCGGCGGTGCCGTGCGTCCTGCATCGCGGAGCGCGAAGCCTGCCGGTCCGTCGCCGCCGAGGCTCGCGACGGTCGTGATCCCGTACTGCGCGTAGAGGTTCAATTGGGAACGTAGATTTCCTTCGGTGTAGAACTCCGGCGCCGCTTTCAACCCGCGGGTGTCGCCGACGTGGCCGTGCGCGTTGATGAAGCCGGGAACGATCGTCCGGCCGGCGACGTCGACCCGTTCGGCGCCTGACGGGATTGGCGTAGACGCAGCAGGCCCCACCGCCGCGACGCGTCCGTCTTTGATGATGATCGTCGCCCCGTCGACGGGCGCATTCGCGCGGCCATCCCACACCTTGGCGCCGACAAACGCACGCGCACCGTTCGGAGCGGCGCCCAGCGGCAGATCGTCGCGGTTGCCCCACTCGTCCCACGCGCCGAGATAGTTGCGCACCTTGTCGTGGCCGACGAGGCGGAGCGCGAAGAGATCGTGCGACGCGCGCATCCCGACCTGGCAGTAGGCAATGACGTCATCCTCGGGGCGTATTCCCCGATCGCGATAGAGTTTCGCGATCGCCGGCGCCGGCCTGAAGGCCCTCGTCACCGGGTCGAGCGCGTCTTCCCAATAGATCGGCACCGACGAAGGGACGATGCCGCCGCGCTTCGCGCCGCGCAGTTCGCGTCCCGAGATTTCGGCGGTACTGCGCGCGTCGACGATCTTGACGCCTGGCTTGTCAATCGCGGCAACGACGTCGGACGCGGTGGCCAGCCAGTGCGGCTGCGGCCGCGCCGTGAACGGGGCGCCGGCTTCACGAGCGGCGGGCGCAGCCGTCGAGATCGGACGCCGCTCGATCGTCCATTTGGTCCACCCTCCGTCGAGGAGCGCCACGTTGGAGTGGCCGTAGTAATTCAACAGCCACCACAGCCGCGCCGCGTACACGCCACCCCGATCGTCGTACACCACGACGCGTGTCTTGTTCGTCACGCCCATCGTCGTCATCGTCCGCTCGAAGTCCGCTTGCAGCGGGAGGAACGACGGCGTGTTCTTCGGGTCGCGCGTGAGGTTGTTGTCGAGCAGCACCGCGTTCGGGACGTGCCCGTCGTCATACCCTCGCGGCCGTGAGTCCACGATACGAACGGCCGGGTCGTCGACATGAGCGGCGAGCCAGGCGGTGTCGACGAGCTGTTCTGGATGCGCGTAACCAGACGCGTCTTGCGAGGATTGCCAGGCACCGTCAGACCCAGACAGCGCCGTGCCGGCTAACAGGAAAGCGAAAACAACGCTGCACATAGGGGGTGATAATAACGCTTGTGACTCTTTACCTGTTCATCCTCGCGGCCGCGTCGTTCGGCCAGCCCGGTTTGCCCAATCCAGCCAGTTTCATCGGGACCTACAGCGCCCGGCTGCCCGCGGCGTCGAGCCCGGGGCGCGAGATCACGCTGACGCTCGCCGATCGCGGCGTGGCGACGCTTCGTTCCGACTACCTGAACGACACGCCGGCGATCGTGGAGACCGGAACGTGGCGTGTGAGCGGAGCGCAGGAGATAACTGTCACGCTGACCGGACGTGCCGATCAGAAGTACGACACGCCGAAGGTCATGAAATTCAGACTCGAGAGCGCTCTCGCGCTGGCGGCTCCGGATTCGAAGGAGTGGGGATCGGAGGGACTCCGGCTGACGCGATCGGTGCCGACGGCGATCGCCGGCCGCTGGGAGCTCGAGGCGATCCTGTACGGCGACGACAGCAAGGCCATTCCAGAGGTTCCGGCCAACTATACGCTCGACTTCCAGCCGGACGGCAGAGTCGCCGTGCGCGCCGATTGCAATCGCGGCAGCGGGACTTACTCGGTCAGCGGATCACAGATTTCGTTTGGACCAATCGCCCTCACGCGGATGGCATGCCCGCCAGGATCGATCGACGCGAAGTTCGTCCGGGGGCTCACCGCGGCCGTTTCCTACATGCGCGACGGCGACGCGCTGGTCCTCGCGATGAAGATCGATACGGGCACGATGCGGTTCAGGCCGGCGAAATAGGCCGGGCGTCCGCGGAGGGCGGCTAGCGCGACGCCTGCCGGACCAGGCCCTGCTTCTTCAACTGTTCGGTCGTTTCTTTCGCCAGGTCCGTAATGAACTGCTGCAGCGTCTTGGGGTTCTTGGTTTCGCTCGCGCCCGCCCAGAGCAGCTCGTTCCGCGGCACGCTGTAGATCAGCGTTTCGACGACAACGATGGTGTCCTCGCGTTCGGATCCGGGGATGTAGACCGCGCCCCAGCCATACCCGTAATAACCCCACAGCGACCCGTAGTACGGATTCGCCCAGACGGTGGGCGACGTGTAGGTGTGCCGCTTCTCGGAGCTGACCGGCCGGAGCGCGACGACGCCCTCGACGGCCGACCGCTCGAACCATCCGCGCGCGCGGTCTGCGCTCTGCAGTTCTTCCCGCGGGACGATGCGATACGCGGCGACGCCCTGCATGCCGCGGGCCACGAGCTCGCGGACGAGCGCCTCTTCGCCCGACATCCGCAGCGAGTCGTCAGTGCTGATGACGAGCGCCGCGACCTTCTTTCCGGCGAACGTGGTCTGGGCGGCCCCGGGCGCCTTCCACGTGGACAGGAACTTCGGTTTCGCGGCCACAATGACCGCGGTCGAGGTGAAGAAGAGGAACAGGCCGGCGGCAACTGCGCGATGCATGCACGGATGATAGCGCAGTCGGGGGCGCGTATAATCGCGCGATTCGGGCACGGCGAGGAGGCATCATGAGGGACTTCGCGATTCACATGACGCACAGGCCGGGTGAGCTTGCGCGCGTAGCCGATGCGCTCGCGCGGTATGGCGTGAACATCAAGTCGGTGGCGGCGCTCGAAATCGACAACCACGCGATCGTCCGGATCCTCGCCGACGAGGTCGAGCCGGCGCGGGCGGCGCTCGAGCACGCGAACGTCCGTTTCGAAGAAGGGGAGATCGTCCAGGTGCTCCTGACCAATCGCGCCGGAGAACTTTCGAACGTCGCGAAGAAGCTGGCCGAAGGGCACGTCAACCTGCGGGCGATGTACGTCACGGGCCTCGTGGACGACCTCGTCGAGCTCGCGATCGTCGCCGACGATCCAAAGAAGGCCAAACGGCTTCTCGCGTGAATGCCATGATTCGAAACTTCATCGCCACTCTGATCGCCATCGCGGCGGCTGCAGGTCTGCCGCACGCACAACAGACAACGCCGCCCGCGCAGCCCTGGACGCAGACCGAACAACAGATCCGCGAGACGGTCGGCCGCGTGCGCGCGGGGCGCGATCTCTCGCCGAAAGCGTGGCCGGGCGGCGCGCGCGTCGCGGTCGGGCTGTCCTTCGACCTCGACAACGAAACCGGGTCGCTGCGCGACGGCCGTGACAGCCCTTCGCTGCTCTCACAGGGTGAATACGGGTCGCGCGCGGGGGTTCCGCGCGTTCTCGCGCTGCTCGACAAGCACTCGATTCCGGCGTCGTTCTTCGTGCCGGCGGTGAGCGCGATCCTCTACCCGGACTCGATGAAGGCAATCGTGAAGCCCGGCAGGCACGAGGTCGGGCTGCACGGCTGGATCCACGAGCGCAACTCGCAGCTCGACGAGTCGACGGAACGCGACCTGCTTCGCAAGGCATTCGACACGCTGACGTCCGCTTCCGGAAAAAAACCCGTCGGGATGCGGACGCCGTCCTGGGACTACAGCCCGTTCACGATCGCGATCGCGCAGGAGCTCGGCCTTCTCTACGACAGCAGCCTCATGGCCGACGACCGGCCCTACGAAGTCCTCTTTCGGGGCAAACCGACCGGCATCGTCGAGCTGCCGGTCGAATGGATCCTCGACGACTATCCGTACTTCTGGATGGACCGCTTCTCCACCATCCGCCCGACGATGACGCCGGACGAGGTGTTTTCGATCTGGAAGGGCGAGTTCGACGTCGCGTGGGAGGAGCGCGGCCTCTTCATTCTCACGATGCACCCGCACGTCATCGGGCACCGCGGACGGATCGCGATGCTCGATCGCCTCGTGACGTACATGAAGTCGAAGCCGGGCGTCTGGTTCGCGACGCACGAGCAGATCGCGAGGCACGTGAAGACCGCGCCGTCGTAACCGACGCATCTCAGCCGCGCTGGCTCTTCGTGACCTTTCTCAGCTCGAGCTCCTCGAGCGTCCGCGGCCAGTCCTTCGCGAGGAGCCGGGACAACGCGCGATCGGCGAGCAGCTTGCCGTTTGTCTGGCAGGTCGGGCAGTAATTCATCTCATTGCGTGCGAACACGACGCGCTGAATGGGCGTGCCGCACACGGGGCAGGGTTTCCCGAAGCGGCCGTGCGCGCTCATGTCAGGACGGAACGCGGTAACCTTCTCGGGAAAGTTCACCCGGGCCTCGGCATTGAGCCTGTCGATCCACTGAACGAGCGTGGCCCTCGTCGCCTCGAACAGCCGCCGAACCTCGTCGTCCGAGAGCGACCGCGTCAACTGCAGGGGGGACATCTTTGCGGCGAGAAGAATCTCGTCCGAGTACGCGTTGCCGATACCCGCAAACGTCGTCGGATCGGTCAAGGCGCGCTTGACGGTGTGGTTCTCGCGCGTGAGCGCCTCCGCAAACGCCGGCAGATCGGTTTTGAGAACGTCGATCCCGCCCGGATCGTGATCGGAAAGCGAGGCGCCGCGCACGACGTGCAGCGACGCCTGCTTTCGCGACGCCGCCTCCGTCACGAGAAGTGTCCCCTTCGGAAAGTCGAACGTCGCCTGGTCGATCTTGCCCGTGGGCCGTGTGCCACGGTCGCGCCATCGCAACCGCCCTGCAATCATCAGGTGGAGCACGAGGTGGAGGTCGCCCTCGAAGGTCAGGACGATCCGCTTGCCGAGCAGGCCGAGTCGGATGATTGTGCGTCCGATCGCTGATGCGAGCGGCGGCTCGACGGTCCGTAGAAAGAACGGCCGGGCAAGCGTCACAGCCTCGAGGGGCTGTCCGACAACGCGCGGCTCGAGCGCGGTCAGATAGGCGGTGAGGTCAGGCAGTTCCGGCACTCTTCCAGTATGCTGAACTCATGGCCCTAACGCGCAATCGCACCGAGCTCACCGTCGGCGACCCGGCACCCGACTTCACACTCCAGGCATCGGACGGCAAGACCTACACGTTGTCGGACTTCAAAGGCCGCAGCGCCGTCGTGATCGCCTGGTTTCCGAAGGCGTTCACGCGCGGCTGCACGATCGAGTGCAAGTCGCTCGCGCAGAACGGACACCTGATCAAGAAGTACAACGCGACCTACTTCATGGCGAGCACGGATCCCGTCGACGAGAACACGCGCTTCGCCGAGAAGGAGCACACGGACTTCCCGATTCTCAGCGACCCGACGAAGGAGGTCGCAAAGCAGTACGGCGCGCTCGGGCTAATGGGCGTCGCCAGCCGGTGGACGTTCTACATCGGCAAGGACGGCCAGATCCTGGCGATCGACAAGTCGGTCAAGCCCGCGACGTCCGCGGAGGACATGGCGGCGAAGCTGGGGGAGCTAGGCGTAGAAAAAGGGGACAGTCACCTTTTTACGTAAATCGTAAAAAGGTGACTGTCCCTTTTCCATTACCGGTACCTCTGCCCGTGCTTGATCACGATATCCACGCGCTGCAGCAACGCGATGTAGCGCAAGACATCACCTCTCACCGCAATGATGTCCGCGTACTTGCCGGTGGTGACGGTCCCGACGTCCTTGTCGACCTTCATCGCGAGTGACGGCCAGTACGTCGCGCCCCGGATCGCGGTCATCGGATCGACGCCGAGAATGTTGACCCAGGCGTCGAGCTCGCGCCAGGTGGACGAGCTGTGGAACTTCATCGGGATGCCGCTGTCCGTGCCGATGAGAAGAATGACGCCCGCCTCCTGGAGCTGCTTGAACTTTCTCGGGAGCGTCGGCCGGCGCGCCGGCGTGGCCTGAAAGTACGGCAGCCGGTCGGGATGTTCGATTGACTTTCTGATGTCAGCAACGATGTCGGCCGGCAGACCTTCCTTCCACGCCGGATCGTCGAGGTGTTCAGGGTTGTCCCGCACGTACTCGTAGTTGAACAGGCCCTCGATCGTCGGCGTCCAGAACAGCGGGCCGGCCGCCATGTCGGCCGTGCGCTCGCGCAGCATCCTGATGATGTCCTCGGGATACTCCGGCGCGCTCGCGAGACCGGTGTGCTCGAAGCAATCGACGCCGGCCGCCAGCCCGCGCCGGATCTCCTCCGGACGATGCGAATGCGCGATGACCGGCTTCCCTCCCTTGTGCGCCTCCTCGACGACCGCCTTGATCTCGTCGGGCGTCATCTGGTCCTGGTCGATCAGCTTGATGACGTCGACGCCGGCGGCGACGAGCTTGGCGACCTTCGCGCGCGCATCCTCGGGACCCTTCACTCCCCACCGGAACTGCTCGGTTCCCGGATACGGCTCGTGCTGAATGAACGGCCCCGACATATACATCGTCGGACCCGGCAGCTTGCCGCTGTTGATGCGGTTGCGCACGTTGATCGAGGCTTCGAGCGGACCGCCGAGATCGCGAGCGCTCGTGACGCCAGCAAGGAGCAGCTGCTTCGCCGACGCGGGCATGATCACCGGCTCGAACTGCGCCGGATAGGTCTTGTCCCAGTGCGTGTAGTCGGCGTGGCCGTTAATCATGAGGTGGACGTGCATGTCCCAGAGGCCGGGCAGCACGCTCATGCCTTCAGTGGAAATCACCTCGGCGCCGGCCGGCGCCTGGAGCGTGCCGACCTGCCCGACGGCGCTGATGCGCTCGCCGTCGATGAGGATGACGCTGTTGCGGATGGGACGGCCGCCGTAGCCGTCGATCAGCGTTCCACCGACGAGCGCCTTGAGCTTCCCCTGGCCTTGAGCCTGGCCGACTGCGTCGCTCACCGAAGCCTGGTTCGCGAGCACGACGGCCAGTCCGGCGAGCACGAGCGTGTTTCGCATCCGCATCAGATATCTCCTCATGCCTGGTCAACGCAGCCGCCAGCCGACGCCGGCGACCGCCACGATGCGATAGGAGTACTCGTAGTGATCCTCTATTCTGTGCAACCGTACCGATGCTTCGAGATAGACCTTTTCGGCCGGGCGAAAGCCGCGCGTGAGGCCTGCCTCCGAATAGTCGCGCGTCCCCCGGTATCTCGACCCATCCAGTCGAATGGACTGATAGTTTGGATCGCCCTCTTCCTTGACGAAGTCGCAGCCCCGCCAGAAGAGTACATGACCGCGCCAGCCGCTGCGCTCCCCTGACAGCCGGCCGAAGAAACCGGTACCGTCCAGGCTCCCGCCTGGCGCGCTCCGATCCGGATCGAACCGCGACAACAGGCCGTAGACCTCGATCGCGGCACGATCCAGCACGCCGACCTTGCCGCCGGCGATGAGCCCGGTGGCAAGCCCGAGGCTGTCGGCCACCGGGCCCGACGCGAACAGCTGGCCGCCGTGGTGGACGACATGGGCCTGAAACGGAATCGCGAAGGGACCGGGCACGTGGACCTCGCCCGACACGCCGGCGTCGAACGCCTCGCGATGCTCCGGTGTGTTGACCTTGTGCCAGTCGAGCCATGCCTCGTGGCGAAGCGTCGAACTTTCGAAGTTCCATTGGAGGCCGGCCTCATACGGACGATCGAACGCGAGCGTCTCGCGCTGAATCGCAGGAAGCAGGCCATGCGGCCCCGTGCGATCCGGGCCGCGAACGGCCGTGCCCGCCGGCGGAGCGACGTGCGGTCCCGAAAGCGTGCCGAATCGGAACGACGAGTGCGGTCCATGAATCTCGAGTGTCACAACGGGCCGCACGAGCTCGAAGGCATCGTCGCCGCCGAAGCGGAGGTTCCCGAACGCACCGAGCGCCAGCCGAACGCGGTCGTTGAGGTCCGTCGACACCGCCACGCGAACCGCGGCGCCAAAGATCGTTTCGCCCTCGCGGAACGGGTTGCGGAATTCGGTATTATCGCCGTAGAAGAGAACGTCGCCCTGGAGCGTCACGCGCTCCTGCGCCACGGCCGTACCGGAGGCGATCGCGAGCGCGAGCATGGCTCCAGCCAGCCCACCCGACCAGCGCGGCATCCGCCTAACGATACTTCTGTTCCTGGCGACCACTTCGCTGGCCGCGCGCACGGCATCCGCGCAGCCGGCGCCGTCTCAGGACCCCTTCGCCCGCGGCGGATGGCATCTCGAGCTGGCGGCGCAAGCGCTGCTGGAGGCGTGGAACTACAACAACAACCACGAAGAAGTGTACGGCGTCGTGCCAGGCATCACGTACGGCCTGGGGAAGGGCATCGTGCTCACGGCTGCGGGTCCGTTCTCGTACATCTCCCAACGAGGGACAGACGCGGCGCAGCTCGCCGGCACCATCGGGATGCGGGGCAGGATTCGACGCTGGGGAGCGGCTTCCTTTTTCTGGGACTGGGCCGTTGGCGTTTCGCAGGCGGATACGTTCGTTCCACCCCGCGGCACGCGCTTCAACTACGTCGCCCAGGGAGGTGCAGGCGCAACCGTCCGGCTGCGATCCGGCTACTACGCGCTCGCCGGCCTGCGCTGGATCCACTACTCGAACAACAGCCTTGCCGGCCGCGATCGCAACCCGGACCTCGAGGCCATCGGGGCGCACGCCGGGATCCTGGTCGCGTTCTGATTATGGCTGCTGGCCTACACGTACATGGGCCGGCCGTCGGCGAGCGCCACCCAACCCCGAACAAT